>CALRQQ020000263.1:0-5534 GCA_943370345.1 Chitinophaga pinensis | reverse complement strand
AGTATGGATACCAACATCGTGATGAAAAAAATACCGATCCCCCAGATGATATTCTTATTAATATAGGATTTGGTCGCGGGTGCGATCTGCAGCCGCGCTATTTCTTCCATAACATTTTTGCTGAAACGCAGGGGAGGAGTTTCCAGGTCTGTCGCTTGCAGCAGCTGGCTGATCTCCAGCAACTCGCTGTATTTATCCTTCCATTCCGTCTTTGATTGCAATAAGCCTTCAATCCGTTGACGGTCTTCGGGGGTAACTGTTCCATCAATATACTCCCACAACTGTTCTTCTATCGGTTGTTGTGAATTCATAGTACTTCAATTTAGATCTTTTACTTCGTGTGTATACTGTGTTTCCATCATTTCCTTCAATTTAGCCCTTGCCCGGTGTAACCGTACTTTGGCAGTATTGACCTCGAGACCCAATATGCCGGCGATCTCTTCCAGACTTTGTTCATTCTTATAAAACAAGGTAATGATCGCCGCATCTTCTGCTTTTAACCGGCTGATGGCCTCATTTACCATAAGGTGTCTTGATTTCTGTTCGACCCCGTCGGCCCTGAATCCAAGATCCTGGTTGTTGGCTCTGGCAAATACCCGCTCATCATCCAGGGAATGAATGGTCAGTTTCTTTTTTCGCAAAAAACTGATACAGGTATTATTTACGATCGTGTAGAGCCAGGTACTGAATTTGGCATCGCCACGGAAATCGGCCAGATACTTATAAGCTTTAATAAATACATCCTGGGCCACTTCCTCTGCCTCTTCCCGGTTCTTTACCAGGCGCAGGGTTAGCGTAAACACATAGTTCTGATAGCGGTTAACCAACCCGGCATATGCGAGGTGGTCCCCATGCAAAACTTTGCTAATGAGTTCATTATCATTTTGTCCGGCTGACATCTGTTTATAAGACAACCAATGAGTATCCGAGGTTACACTACAAATTACAAATATTACTGAGCCGTTCATTTTTTATTATCCAGCTCTGTAACCCGTTGGGATGACCTGTTGTCATAGTTCTTGATAACCGATTTAAAAAAAAAATGCAGGTACCTGTAACCACCTTTAAATAACCGGAGTCATACAGGGACAAGCAATAAAAATTAAAAACTACAACTATGGACGGCGGAGAAGTATTAATACCGATTACAATGTTTGCAGGTGGATTTGCCATGATCTTTGGCCTTGGCTACCTCAAAACACGTCAGAATCTTGCTATGATCGAAAAGGGGATGAATCCGCGTGAGCATGCGGACCGGCCGGCTCCTTACAAGAATCTCAAATGGGCCCTGTTGCTGATAGGTGCAGGGGTGGGACTATTTCTGGCCTATATTCTGGATAACTATGTATTGATCCATTCACTAAGGTCTGATCATGATAGTGATCACAATGCACCAATTTACTTTGCCCTGATCGCCATCGGCGGCGGCCTGGGACTATTCGGTTCTTACAAGATCGAAAAGCAGTGGTGGGATGAGAATAAAGATAAATTGTAAGTAGTAAGTTTTTAAAGTTAACAGGTTGACAAGGAACAATCCGCCTTATTAACCTGTTAACTTTTCAGTTTTCATTTCCTCACCACTTCAAGTGCTTTCTGCACCATGGCATCTCCATTGTTCAGCACCTGGTAGAACCCGCTGTTTCTCCAGCGGTAGCGGGCCAGCAGGGCTTTCAGCTGTTGCAGTACCAATTCTTTTTCATTGCCTGACATGCTGCCGGGTTTTACTGAATCGGCGGCTGTATATCTTATAAGGCCATTCCATAATTGGTCGTTCTGACCAAATGCGTTGGTAAATTCGGTGGCAGAAGAGTATTTATCCACTTCGGCTTTATGTTGCAGGTAGTAATTGTATACATAATTGCTCACATTCACTGATATCGCCAGCCGGTTGGCTTTGTGCTGGGCACGGGAGGTATCAACAGGGATAAAGACAGACGGACTGATTCCTCCTCCTCCATATAAGGTATCGTTACAGTTGGTCGTAAAGTTTTTACCGTTATGCTGTTTCATGGAATCTTCTGAAACCAGTTCGCCATTATTGAACCGTTCCCACAGATCATCCATATACACTTTCTTTCCTTTTTCATACGGGCGCTGAATGCTGCGACCCAACGGCGTGTAGTAACGGGCAATGGTCAGCCGTATGGCCGATCCGTCACGTAACTGGTATTGCTCCTGAACCAGGCCCTTTCCGAATGTACGACGGCCGATGATCGTGGCCCTGCACCAATCCTGTAACGCACCCGCCAGTACTTCACTGGCACTGGCCGACGTTTCGTTCACCAACAGCACCAGCTTACCGGTTTCAAAGAGGCCGGGACGTTTACAACGGTATTCCCGTTTCTTACTGTTTACTCCTTCGGTATATACGATCAGTTTATCTCCTTCGAGGAATTCATCCGCTATATCCACCGCTTCATTCATAAAACCACCGCCGTTTCCGCGAAGATCAAATACCAGGTTTTTCAATCCCTGTTTCTGAAGGGCTTCCATGTTTTGCATGAACTCCTCATAACTGGTCTCGGTGAATTTGGTGAGTTTGATATAACCCGTGTTCTTGTCGATCATATAAGCCGCATCTACCGAGGGTACAGGGATCTTACCTCTTTTGACATCTACAGGCAAATTGCTTTTGCCCCTGAGTACCTGCAAACGGGCGGTTGATCCCTGCGGTCCTCTGATCAGGGATTTGATACTGGTCACGGTATACCCTTTGCGGGTAAGGGTTGAATCATTCACTTTCAATATTTTATCACCGATCAGGATACCCGCTTTATCACTGGGGCCACCCGGAAATACGTAAACTACATTTACTGTGTCACTGAAAATATTGAATTCAACCCCGATGCCATCAAAATTACCAGCCAGATCCTCATTCGCTTCTTTCAGATCTACCGGAGGAAGATATACGGAATGCGGGTCCAGTTCATTCATCATTTCCTGAATGGCATGTCCTTCCAGTGTATCAATATTAACGGAATCCACATAGCGCATCCGGATAAGGTCCATGGCTTCCTGCAGGCTGCTGCGTTTATTGGAAGCAAATAAACCTTTACCGTTTCCGGCACGGTCGCCCAGCTTAAAACCAAGGAGCATTCCTACAATGAGTACAAGGGAGAAAAGCAGGGGATACCAGACCTGTAATTTTTTATTGCCCGTCATAAACCTTTATTCAGTAATTTGACGCAAAATACTGGATTTGAACGGAACAGATGCTGCCGTTCAACCAAAACCATAAATATATGCCAGTCGTCAAACTGATAGCCGATAGCGGGGCCACAAAAGCCGAATGGTGCTTATTGAAGAACGGCAGGAAAAGAACCATTTTCACCCAGGGAATCAGCCCCTATTTCCTGAATACAGAGCAGATCTTTCATTTACTGGAGACCGAACTTAAACCCAGGCTCCGGAAGGAAGAAATCGGTGAGGTTTATTACTACGGTACAGGTTGTGCCAATCCGCTGAACGCCCGTTCGGTTAAAAAAGCTATTTCCCGCTCGTTTAAAATGGCAAAAGTGGAAGTGACCCATGATCTGATGGGCGCAGCAAGGGCATTATGCGGCCGGGATAAAGGGGTTGCCTGCATCCTGGGGACCGGCTCCAATTCCTGCTTTTATAATGGAAAGAAGATACTGAAAAACAGCCCGGGACTTGGTTATGTACTCGGCGATGAAGGAAGTGGCGCTTACCTGGGCAAAAAAGTGATCCAGTATTACCTCTATGGTACTTTTGATGATGAACTCAGGGGTCGTTTTGACCTTACGTATACGACCAACGCGTCAGAGATTCTGGAAAATGTGTACAAGAAACCATTACCTAACCGATATCTGGCAGGCTTTGCCCGTTTTTTGGCCGATAACAGGGGTCATTATATGATCGAGAATATCATTGAAGACGGACTGAACGATTTTTTCTTCAATCATCTTTGTAAGTACAGGGAAGCCTGGTCATTGCCCATCCATTTTGCGGGCAGCATTGCATTTGGATTTAAGGATGTTCTGCAGCAACTTTGCAACAGTTACGAATTTGAACTCGGTCGCGTTATGAAGAATCCGATGGAAGGATTAATTGAGTACCACCGGTAAAATCAGCGAATTTATGGCATTCCAGAAAATTACAGAGCAGTCAAGTAACTACCGGCATTTGGAAAAAATGTCGGTGGGTGAACTGCTGACCCATATAAATAATGAAGATCAGCTTGTTCCTGCCGCAGTAGGAAAAGCGATCCCCCAGATTGAGAAACTGGCGGAAGTGGCGGCAGATAAAATGCTGATGGGTGGTCGGATGTTCTATATCGGAGCCGGTACCAGTGGAAGACTGGGAATAGTGGATGCGAGTGAATGCCCGCCCACCTATGGTGTTCCATATGGATTGGTGATCGGTATTATTGCCGGTGGAGAGAAAGCGATCACTTCGGCGGTTGAATTTGCCGAAGATGACCGAGAGCAGGGCTGGAAAGATCTGCAGCAATATAATGTAACCGATAAGGATGTGGTGATCGGTATTGCAGCCAGTGGTACCACACCTTATGTGATCGGTGCGCTGGATGAATGCCGTAAGCGTGGGATCGTAACCGGCAGTATTTCCTGTAATCCCGAATCCCCGGTAAGTGCGGCAGCTGATTTTCCGATCGAAGTGGTGGTTGGACCTGAATTCGTGACCGGCAGTACACGAATGAAAAGCGGTACCGCGCAGAAACTCGTATTGAATATGATCTCCACATCCGTAATGATCCAACTTGGTCGTGTGGAAGATAATAAGATGGTCAACATGCAACTAACGAACGATAAGTTGGTTGACCGCGGCACACGCATGCTTATGGAACGGATACGACTCAATGATTATGAAAAAGCAAAAGAACTCCTCCTCATTCACGGCAGTGTAAAAAAAGCAGCAGATTCTTTAGCCGGATAATTTTATTATACCACGATTGCAATGTATATTGCACACCTGTTTAATAAAGGTGGTATATCAGCACATCCATATTACTCCTCCTGCTGTGGTGAACAACTTCATCACCATTACTATTACCACCACAATCCCGTAACGGGATTGTATATTATCATATCAACACATGGGCGGTCTGCTGTAAGGAAACAACGGGTTTTCTGTTTGCAGTATAATTCAATCACTATTCATTCGTATAAATAATCAACAGAACATGCAGGTATTAAAATTCGGAGGCACATCGGTAGCCAACGCGGAAAATATCAATAAGGTCGTGGAGATCGTTTCAGCCACTGTAAAAAAAGAACCGGCCGTTGTGGTCGTATCGGCCCTTGGTGGAGTAACGGACCTTTTGCTGGGAGCGGCCACATTGGCGGCTGCTGGAGATGAGGCCTATCGGGAGAAACTGACCGTGGTGGAACAGCGTCATCTTGAGGCGGTAAAACAATTGTTGCCGGTGGCCGGACAAAGCCAATTACTCAGCCTGGTGAAAAAAGCCTGTAATGAAATTGAAGATATCTGCAATGGAATATATCTCCTGCGTGAACTGACCGCCCGTTCCAAGGACCGTATTGCCAGTTATGGAG
>CALRQQ020000262.1:0-5544 GCA_943370345.1 Chitinophaga pinensis | reverse complement strand
TGCATCGGCCTGTACCGCTATGCTGGCTTTTCCTAAGGGAATGATATAATCGCGGGATGGTTCCGGCATCTTTGCTTCTTCGGTACCCGGCACTTTACTCCAGTAGAGCCCCTTATGTTCCAGCATCACCACCGGATTCCCATCATAGTAAGCTGCTTTCATCAGCCCCTTCATATCCGCCGCATTGGAAGGATAGACCACTTTAATGCCTTTGATGGAAAGCAGGGTGGTCTCCACACTACCGCTGTGATATGGACCACCACCGCCATAAGCACCTATAGGTACCCGTAATACCATGGAGATCGGAAACTTGCCCATCGTGAGATAGCAACTTTTGGAGATCTCGGTGACCAGCTGATTGAATCCGGGATAGATATAATCGGCAAACTGTACTTCGACCACCGGTTTGATGCCCACGGCATTTAATCCTACGGTTGAACCGACAATATACGCTTCCTGGATCGCTGTATTGAATACCCGGTGATCACCGAACTGTTCGGCCAGCGTCGCCGCTTCGCGGAATACACCACCCAGGCGCTTGCCCACATCCTGTCCGTAAATGATCATATCCGGATTATCTTCCATTAATTCCCGGATCGCATAAAGGGCTGCATCCACCATCAGGACCTTCTCTGCATTGGCCGGTGATCGTACTCCTTTTTCTTCTTTTATTTCAGCAGGCACAAATACATGATCGCCCACCGTCAGGGGATCAGGATCCGGGGCGGCTATCGCTTTTTTAAAGTCGGCCGTGACCAGCTCTTCTGCAGCTTTTTCTATTTCTGTTAATTCATCTTCCGACACACCTCTTTCCTCCAGGCATTTCCGCAACCGGGGTATGGGATCATGCTGATGATGTTTTTCCAGGTCCACCTGGCTGCGGTAAAAATCGGACCGCACGCCGCTGGTATGATGTCCCAGTAAGGGCGTTTCAGCATGCACCAGTACCGGCTTTCTTTCGAGCCGTACAAATTCACACACGTCCTTCATGACTTTATACGATGCTTCAAAATCACTTCCATCGACCTGGATCCTGTTCATGCCTTTAAACCCGGCCACATATTCGAACGCATCCATCGCTCTTGCCTCGCCGGCCGATACACTGATACCCCAGTTATTATCCTGAACCAGGTAGATGATGGGCAATTGTTTTAATACGGCAAACTGCATGGCTTCACTGACCTCCCCCTCCGTTACACTGGCATCACCCATCGAACAGAGCACCACAGGTGCTTCACCGTTGGGTCCGGTCTTCAGCCGCCCCGGATCTGATTTTTCCCAGTACCGGATACCCTGGGCAATGCCGGTGGTGGGAATAGCCTGCATACCCGTGGCGCTGCTCTGATGAATGATCAGCGGCTTATCAGTACCCCGGTAATTGGGATGGGAATAATATTCGCGTCCACCAGTAAATATATCATTGCCCTTAGCCAATAGCTGGAGCATTTGTTCATAGGGTGTAAAGCCGAGTCCCTGCAGCATGCTTTCATCGCGGTAATAGGGACTCACAAAATCCTGGGCCTGCAGGTTGAAAGCCGCAGCTAATTGTATGGCTTCATGCCCGCGGGAAGTGGAGTGCACATACCGGCAAATGGAACGGTTGGCCTCATATAGGTCAGCCATTGCCCGGGTCTGGCTCATGAGCCGGTAGGCTTTCAGTAAAATGGATAGATCGGTCATCAGCAGCAAACATTAATTAACAAATGTAAGTTAAACCGGTTCAGAAAAAATAAGGGGCTGTATCTCCTTTTGATACAACCCCTTGATAGCAGTTGGTATTGGTTTTCCTTCTGTCGGAATATAAATAGGTGAGCCCCGCTTATTTCACTTCCAGCGAGAACATACTGTCGTCTTCAATAAAGCCTTCCAGCTCATCGCCTACCACCACTTCCCCTACTCCGGCCGGTGTGCCGGTGAAAATGATATCCCCTATGTTCACGGAGAAATAATTGGAGATATACGACACGATCTTGTCAAAGCTGTGGATCATGTGCGTGGTATTGCCCTGCTGTACCAGTTCTTTGTTCTTGTACAGACAGAAATTGATGTCCTTTTTATTCTTGATATTGGCGAGGGGCACCCATTTACCGATCACCGCTGAGTTATCCCACGCCTTTGCCTTTTCCCAGGGAAGTCCTTTCTCTTTCAGTTCATTCTGGATATCACGGGCCGTAAAGTCAATACCGGCCGTAATGGCATCATAATATTTGGAAGCAAATTTTTCCTGGATATATTTCCCGTTCTTGCTGATACGAAGAACCAGCTCACATTCATAATGCAATTCATTGGTGAACTCGGGATAATAAAAAGGGGTATGCGGTTGCAATAAAGCACTTTTGGGCTTCATGAAAATCACAGGCTCATCGGGCACTTCGTTTCCGAGTTCTTTCGCATGTGCAACATAATTTCGGCCAACACAGAAAATTTTCATAACAGGAAGTCACATTTTAATTAAATATACCGGATACCCTGTCAGGGGTGATATAATCCCATATATTCAGTGGTAATCAATATGTATATTGGATTTCCCCGGTAATAAATTGCTAATCAGACGCCTTCCGGGGTGAGGTCAGGATTGCTAAAGTAAGGATTCCATCTGATTTCTCATAATGAAAACTCTTTATTATTTAGCTGATTCATAGCGGTAGTAATACCCTGTGCAGCAAACATTTCAATACCTTCCACCGACTTTTCGATCTTCAGTTTCACCAGTGCTTCTTCTTCTTTTTTCCATTTACCCAGCACAAAATCGGCCTGTAATCCTTTGGGATAATCACTCCCGATCCCAAAGCGGAGTTTGGCGTATTCCGTGGTACCTAATACCTCCTGCAGGCTCTTCAGCCCGTTATGGCCGGCATCACTCCCGGAGGGCTTCAGCCGCAGTTTATTCAGGGGCAGGGCCAGGTCGTCCACAATCACCAATAGCTGATCCACCGACAGTTTCTCTTTATCCAGCCAGTATTTCACCGCCTTTCCGCTGAGGTTCATATATGTGGTCGGACAGATGCAGACAAAATTTTTTCCTTTCCATTTCACTTCAGCCACATAAGCTAGCCGATCGGTGCGAAACTGCCCCCCATGCTTCTGAACAAAAGCATTCACTACATCAAACCCAATATTATGGCGGGTGTGGGCGTACTCATTGCCCGGGTTTCCCAGTCCGGCGATTAAAAATTTCATGGTCGTAGTTCAAATATCGGTGATAGCCAATAAAAAACCCGCATCAGTTGATACGGGTCTATGCAATAAGTGTAAAGCCTTATTTTTTGGCAGCAGGCTTCGCAGCAGCGGCGGCGGCGGGCTTGGCAGCACCTGCGGCTGGGGCAGAAGCTTCTTCCTGCTTCAGCTGACGGGTCATTACCACAGAAGCTACAGGGATACGGGGGGAGTTCAGGATCTCGTAGTTCGGCTCCTTCACATCTTCCACCCGGATATTTCCGTTCAGTTCCAGGTTATCAATAGGCACTTCGATCTGCTCTTTCAGGAATTTGGGGAAGGTTTTCACTTTCAGTGACTTCATCTTGGTCACCAGTTTACCACCATCCTTTACTCCTTTGGAGGTACCAACAAATTTCACAGGGATGTCAGCGATCACTTTCTTGTCTTCCACCAGTTCCAGCAGGTCGATGTGGATCAGTTTGTCATCCACTTTGTCAAACTGCAGGTCCTTCAGGATTGTGCGGTAAGTTTTGCCATCCAGTACTACTTCAGCGATCTGGAAACTCGGGGTGTACACGAAATTTTTGAAAGCTGCAGTAGGAGCGTAGAAATTGATCTCCTGTGAGCCGCCATAAATTACACCTGGCACCATGTCCTGAGAGCGGAGTTGTCGGGTGGCGCTTTTGCCGAATCCGGTCCTCAGTTGTCCTTCGATTGTAATTGTTTTCATTTTTTATTGTTGTTTTATAGTTTACTTGTCTCTGCGTTGCGAATGGATAAAAAGGCTCGTGATACTCTTATTCTCATAGGCATTCCGGATAGCCACCGCAAAAAGTTCAGCCACACTCAGCACTTTGATCTTACTGCCCTCGGTATCCTTTTTCACCGGTATCGTATCACACACCACGAGTTCGGAAAGCACACTGTTCTCAATATTCTCATACGCCTTACCACTCAGTACCGGGTGGGTGATCAGCGCTCTTACGGTCCGCGCTCCTTTCTCTTTTAAAAGACCTGCACTTTTCGCCAGGGTACCACCGGTATCACAGATGTCATCAATGATCACCACGTCCCTGTCTGTCACATCCCCGATCACCACCATACTCGCGATCTCGTTGGCCCGTTTCCGGTGCTTGTCGCAGATCACCATTTCTGCATTGAAATAACTGGCAATCTCCCGGATCCGGTTAGTAGCTCCCACGTCGGGGGCGGCAAAGGTAAGATTTTCCAGCTTCAAACTCTCTATATAAGGGATAAAAACTGCGTGGCTGTCCAGGTGATCCACCGGGATGTCAAAATAACCCTGGATCTGGGGGGCATGGAGGTCCATCGTAATAACACGGTCAGCACCAGCTGCCACTAACATATTGGCAACCAACTTACTACCTATTGCTACCCGGGGACGGTCCTTCCGGTCCTGACGGGCATACCCATAATACGGGATCACTGCAATGACCTTGTACGCAGATGCCCGGCGTGCGGCATCGATCATGAGCAGTAATTCCATCAGATTTTCGGCAGGGGAAAAAGTGCTTTGGACCAGGAAAACATAGTCACCACGGACACTTTCAAGGAAGATCGGGCTGATCTCGCCATCACTGAACCGCTGGATATTGACCTTTCCCAGTTTGGTTCCGTAACGTTTACAGATCTGTTCAGCCAGGTGCTGTGAGCCGGTACCGGCAAATATTTTAGCGTATTGCATGGGGGATTGAATGTGCGGCGAAGATATTACTCTCACCGCAATCACCGCATGACTGTATCAAAAATATTGATCCGTAAATGGATCAGCGCCGCAGGCTCACCGTGCTGGCCGCCACCACCGTGTTTGCGGCAGGGGTCGTCTCTTCTACCGGGCTGATACTGCCGCTTGAACGGGAGGAAGCGCCACTGAACGTGTAAAAAAGGGAGGAGCAGATAAAAATAGACAGCAATAATGCCACTACATATACTACTACAAAGAAAATAACGGGATGTAATGATCCCATGGGGGTAAGGGTCTTGGTTTTCATGTTCATCAGATTTTAAATGATCTTCATAGAGTGGATGTGGAACGGGCCTGTACAATACCTGAAAGTGGTATTGACGAATGTAAAATTATTGACTATCGTTGTCGCATGCAAGAGCACAAGTACCCGATTAATCAATGGGCAAAAGACGATAGACCACGCGAAAAATTACGATATGCCGGTGCGGAAAACCTCAGTCATTCCGAACTGCTGGCCATCCTGATCCACAATGGCACCCGGCAAAAATCCGCCCTGGATCTGGCCAAGGAAATACTGAAACGCGCCAATGACAACCTGGTAGAGCTGGGCAAGTTGTCTGTAAAGGACCTGATGTCCATCAAAGGTATCGGAGAGGCCAAGGCCATCACCATTGCTG
>CALRQQ020000261.1:0-5554 GCA_943370345.1 Chitinophaga pinensis | reverse complement strand
ACGCCGGACCATGATCGCGGCACCAGGCATCATTGGTGGGATGAAAGAAGAATTCCACTTTGGATAAGTCCACCCCTTCTTTTTGCAGGTGACCGATCGCAAACGCTTTCATGTTTTCATCGGCTACATTGATATTCACTTTCTCCCCTTTCGTGAGTTCCTTAATGAACTTCGCATAAGATTGATAGATCGTGTGGATCTTTCCCGGCCAGGAAGCCTCTTTATGCGGCCAGCTTAACCAGGTAGCCGTATGGGGAGCGAATTCAGCCGGAAAGTAGTATCCAAGATCTTTGGGTGTATGTTGTGTCATTAGTCTTCGTCAATGTAGCGTTTAGTAATAGGTTGATACGAATCGATCCGGCGGTCACGCATGAACGGCCAGTGCGTACGGTACTGATCGGTCTTGGCCAGATCGAGTTCCAGCACTTTCACTTCTTCCTGGTCATGGGAGGCTTTGTACAGGATCGTTCCGAATGGATTGGATACAAAAGAACCGCCCCAGAACTTCATCGCTCCATTCTGTTCCAGACCCACCCGGTTTACACTCACCACATGTACGCCATTGGCCACGGCATGACTCCGCTGGATCGTTTGCCAGGCACCATACTGCTCCGTATTTGTAGTTTCATCCTGCGACGTAGCCCAACCGATAGCGGTCGGATAAAACAGAATCTCTGCTCCCATGAGTGCAGTGATACGCGCTGCTTCCGGATACCATTGATCCCAGCAGATCAGTACGCCGATCGTGGCAAACTTTGTCTTCCACACTTTATACCCCAGGTCACCCGGGGTGAAATAAAACTTTTCGTAGTAAGCCGGATCATCGGGAATATGCATTTTCCGGTACTTGCCGAGGTAAGATCCGTCCGCATCGATCACAGCGGTGGTATTGTGGTAAAGTCCCTGTGCCCGTTTCTCAAACAGGGAGGCAATGATGACCACACCCAGTTCAGCCGCAACTTTTTGCAGCGTTTCGGTAGAAGGACCCGGAATGGGTTCAGCCAGCTTGAAATGCTCATAATCCTCCACATCACAGAAATAGAGGGAGGTGAACAACTCTTGCAGGCACACGATCTGTGCACCCCCTGCGGCCGCTTTACGAACACCTTCAATGGCCTTGTCCAGGTTGGTTTGTTTATCACCGGAGCAGGTCATCTGCACCAGTCCGACATTGACTTTACTCATGGTTGTGAATTAGGGTGCAAAAATAGCCCTTTGAGCAGATTTCTGTCCTTTTACGCCGAATTCCTTCCCGCATTGATGATCCCGAACGAACAGCGCATGGCCAGTTTCTCATAGGTCTCCTTCATGGCTGCCGGCGCTCCTTGCTCATCGAGCTCACGGATCCGGGTCAGGGCATACTGCTGGATGGTGACCAGCGGCAATACGATCCGTTCCCGCATCTGAATGGATGCCTGCTCCACCGGGTAATCAGCCATCAGTTCATTATTGCCCGTGATCTTGAAGAGGTACTGTTTGGTCAGCTCATACTCATCATAGATCATCTGCCAGATCTCCCCGAATTGTTTATGCTGGGCCAGGAAAGCCGTCAGCGGGAAGAAAGACTTCATCATGGCCATCTCACAGTTGTCGAGCAACGTGCGGAAGAACAACGACTGATGATACAGTTTCTGCAACTGCAGCAGTTTGCCCTTCTGCTCCATGGTTTGTAAAGCTGACCCCACTCCGAAATAACCGGTCACATTCTGCTTCAACTGACTCCAGGAACCGGCAAAGGGTATCGCCCGCAGATCCTTGAGTGATAAGCCGGAGGAAGCACCCCGTTTGGCGGGACGACTGCCGATATTGGTCTCACTGTAAAAACGCAGCGGACTTACCTGCAACAGGTAGTCTGCCAAATAAGGATGATCCTTTAATTTTTTATACGCATTGAAACCTTCCTGAGCCAGTTCCTGTAATAAGCCTTCTTCAGTTTCTGTTAAGGTAGTAGTCCGGTTATTGAACAGGTCATTCGTGATCCCGGCATTGAGCAACTGTTCAATATTGAACTGGGCCGCATCGATGGTACCAAAATTGGAACTTACGGTCTGCCCCTGTATAGTAAGTTGAATTTCTTTATTCGAAATATTATTCCCCATGGATGCGTAGAACTTATGCGTCTTTCCGCCACCACGTGAAGGCGGACCTCCACGACCATCAAAGAAGACCACATCGATTCCATATTCGCGACTGATCCGGGTCAGTTCTTCCTTGGCTTTATAGATACACCAGTTGGCCATCAGGTAACCACCATCCTTGGTGCCATCAGAGAATCCCAGCATGATCGTCTGCTGATTGCTGCGGCGCTTTAAATGCGACCTGTAGCCCGGGTGACTGTATAAGGTCTCCATCACTCCGGCGGCATGCCGCAGATCATCAATGGTTTCAAACAGGGGAACAATATCCACATTCAGTTCCTCCTTATTCCAGCCAGCGAGCAGGAATAACCCATATACTTCCATCGCATTGAGGGCGCTGTTACACTGGCTGATAATATACCGGTTACATCCCTCGGCTCCGTTATATTGCTGTATATCACGGATCGCTCCCACGGATTGTACCGTATCGAGCAGGATCGGGTCGGTGATCACGGAACCGGTCTCATGGGCAGACAAAGAAGCCAGTGCTTCAATTTTTTCTGCTTCACTCATTGACAGGTATCCCTGTGGCAACGCGTTCGTTTTTTCGGCAAGTTCCTGATAGAATTTACCATGAACCGAACTGTCCTGCCGGATATCCAGTGAAGCAAAGTGCAGACCGAATACCCCGATCTTATTGATCAGATTATTGACCATGTGCAGAAACAAGCCGTTATGCTGATGGATGATAATATCACGTACCTGTTGCAGGGTATTGAGAATCTCTTCCTTACTCAGGTTGGTCTTATACCCCGGGATGAACAGATTGCTGTATAGTTTATTCTCCAGTTCCTGCAGCAATATATCCACGCCTTCGAAAGTGAGGCGGCGACGCAGGCGGCGGACATCCATATAATAACACTTGATGATCCCGCCACGGAGCGCATTGGCTACCTGGAGGGTGATTTCACTGGTTACGAAGGGATTTCCATCGCGGTCACCACCGGGCCAGAAACCCATCCGTATGACCGGATTATCATTATGCATAGCTTCCGGGAACTGGCTCTTCATCGCGGAAATGATCCTGCCGGCTGCCGGGTAAAAAACATTCTCCAGGTACCAGATCAGGCTGACTGCTTCATCATAGGGCGTTGGCTTTTTCTTTTTAAAGAATGGCGTCTTCCCCAACTGTTGCAGATAAGTATTGATCAGATTGGTATTATTCTCTGCCAGTGCCTTGGCGAGGTCATTGATGATCCCCAGCACCGGTCCCGGATAAAATTGGGTCGGGTGGGCCGTGAGCACCAACCGTATGGCAAAGTCATTGAGCTTGGCAGCCAGTTCATCTTCTTTCTTGCCCTGCAATACTTCTGATTCGAGGTGTTTCAGTGTACCCACCCCATTGATATCATGAACGGACCGGAAGGCCGCATCTTCCAGTGCATCAAAGAGTACCACTTGTCTCTCGATGTACTGTACAAAACGAAAGAGCAGGTCATTGCGTTCATCCGGTTTGGAATAAGTGGTCTGCTTATCAAAAAATTCCTGTACGATCGTGGACGGACTTAATTTCTTTTTATAGCCTTCCTCGCAATTATTGGAAAGGAGGGATAACAGGATCCCTGTTTTTTCAATTCGGTGAAAAGGGAGCGAAGTAAATAAACTATTGTACAGCTGAAAGCGTACACCTACTTCATTGCGAAATTGCAGTAAGGCCCTGCCGGAGGGATGATCCATGATGTTGGTTTAAAAAGTTTCAAAATACCATTGGCAAGCAGGCCCATGAAAATACTTCATTTGCCGGAGATTGGCCGGTTGCGCCGGTATATATTACAAAAAAATGCCTCCGGAAAACCGGAGGCATTCATATCAAACAGATGTTAGCTTTACTTATTCAGCGGCTTTTTCTTCTGTTGCGGGCGCTTCCGTTTCTGTGGCTTCGGCTTTCTTCTTAGCTCCGGCAGAACGACGCGTTTTCTTGGCAGCTGCTTTCGCTTCGCCCTTACCCTTACCATAGATCTCGTTGAAATCCACCAGTTCGATCATCGCTGTATCAGCGTTATCACCAGGGCGGAATCCTAACTTGATAATACGGGTGTAACCACCGGGACGGCCGGCTACTTTTTCAGCTACAGTGCCGAACAGTTCTTTCACAGCTTCCTTATCCTGCAGGTAGCTGAATACCACCCGACGCTGATGCGTGGTGTTATCCTTACCCTTAGTGATAATGGGCTCCACAAATACACGCAGGGCTTTCGCTTTAGCGGTAGTGGTTACGATCCTTTTGTATTGGATCAGCTGGCAGGCCAGGTTGCTCAGCAGGGCTTCCCTGTGGGCTTTCTTACGGCCGAGATTTTTTACTTTGTCTCCGTGACGCATGACATTTAAATTTAGTTCAGCTGTACCGTGTCAGGAATTACAGCCTACGTTATGAAAAAGTACGAAGCACGAGGTACGAAGTACGAAAAAATACAAGGTACTACCCGGTTCCGTAATTGATTGCTTAGAATTCGCTCAGATCGATACCGAGTTTTACCAGGTCCATTCCGAAATGGAGACCGCGTTCTGTCAGTACCTGCTCAATTTCAGCCAGTGATTTCTGACCGAAGTTGCGGAACTTCATCAGGTCTTCCTGCTCGTACTGTACCAGCTCACTCAGCGAGTTGATCTTTGCTGCTTTCAGGCAGTTGAAGGCACGTACAGAAAGATCCAGGTCTTCCAGCGGGGTCTTCAGCACCTTGCGCAGTTGCAGGGTCTGTTCGTCCACCAGGTCCTCTTTCTTCTCTTCTTTATTATCGAACGTGATGTTCTCGTCGGTGATGATCATCAGGTGCTGGATCAGGATGCGGGAAGCCTGTTTAACGGCTTCTTCCGGATGGATGGTACCATCAGTAGATACTTCCATGATCAGTTTTTCGAAGTCGGTGCGCTGCTCCACACGGGTATTCTCGATCGTGTACTTCACGTTCTTGATGGGGGTGAAGATAGAGTCGATAGGAATATAACCCAGGGGGGCATCTTTCGGCTTGTTATCTTCTGCAGGCACATAACCACGGCCTTTACCAATGGTCAGTTCGATATCCATGCGGGAAGAAGAATCCAGCGTGCAGATCAGCAGATCCGGGTTCATCACCTGGAAGGTCTGTGTACCTTCGCTGATCATACCGGCTGTGAATTCTGTCCTGTTCTTTATAGATAAGATGATCTTTTCGTTTGATACTTCCTGGTCAACGATCTTTTTGAAACGAACCTGTTTCAGGTTCAGGAAAATTTCCACCACATCTTCGCTGATGCCTTTCATGGTAGCGAATTCGTGATCCACCCCTTCGATTTTCACACCAACGATCGCATACCCTTCGAGTGAACTCAGTAATACACGACGCAGTGCATTACCGATGGTTACGCCATAGCCGGGCTCCAGGGGACGAAACTCAAACTGAGCTTCAAAATCCGTCGCCTTTTGCAGAATGATCTTG
>CALRQQ020000260.1:0-5563 GCA_943370345.1 Chitinophaga pinensis | reverse complement strand
AGATCACCGCACCGAGGATCGGCACCAGCGGAACCAATGGTGTTTTGAAGGAACGGGGGATTTCCGGAGATTTTCTGCGGAGGATCCATACACCGAGGCTCACCAGTACAAAGGCAAACAGGGTACCAAAGCTGGTCAGATCGCCGGCCACACTACCCGGTACAAAAGCAGCAAACAGACCCACAAAAACGAAGAGGATCCAGTTGGCTTTGTAAGGCGTTTTGTATTTAGGGTGCAGATCGCCGAAAGCTTTCGGGATCAGTCCGTCGTTACTCATGGTATAGAAAATCCGGCTCTGGCCCATCAACATCACCAGAATTACCGAAGAGAAACCGGCCAGAATGGCTACGGTTACACTGGTTCCCAGCCACTCGTATCCTTTCATATAGGTCTGGATGGCATAGGCAACAGAAGCTTCTTTACCGGCTGTTTTAAATTCGGTGTAGTTGGCCACACCAGTTAATACGTGACCGAAGAGGATGTATAAAATGGTACAAACCACCAGCGAACCCAGGATCCCGATCGGCATATCGCGCTTGGGATTTTTGGCTTCCTGCGCAGCGGTAGACACGGCATCGAAACCGATAAAGGCAAAGAACACGATGGCGGCTCCGCCCAATACACCACCCCATCCCCATTTGAAGAATCCGTCGTGTCCGATGGTTCCCTGTGGAATCAGGTAAGGGGTATGGTTTTCGGGTTTGATGAACTGCCAGCCAAAACCGATGAATAATAAAACGATGGCCACTTTTACAAATACGATGATCATGTTCACAAATGCAGACTCCTGCGATCCTTTGATGAGCAGCAGGGTCAGCAGTAACAGAATGATCAGTGCCGGTGCATTCATGATACCGGTGGTAGAAACAACCAGGCCGGTAAGGTTAGCAGGCAGTACATGGAACTGGTCTTCGCTCAGTAATAAGACGCCATTCTTCACAGATTTGGCTACTTCGGGCATGGCGGCTACGATCTGGTTAACAGCGTCGCCGGTTACTTTGTGCAGACTTTCAAACGGGGAGTGGCACCATTCATATGGTATCGTCCCCCCCAACAAATTATTCAGGTACTCGCTCCAGGCGATAGATACGGTGGCAGCACCCAATGCATATTCCATGATCAGGGCCCAACCAATGATCCAGGCTACCAGTTCGCCCATGGTTACATAGCTGTAGGCATACGCACTACCGGCAATGGGTATCATGGAAGCAAATTCAGCATAACATAATCCGGCAAATGCACAACCGATGGCGGCTACTACAAATGATAAGGTAACTGCAGGACCGGCAGCTTCAGCAGAGGCAGCAGCGGTTCGCACAAACAGACCGGCACCAATGATGGCACCAATGCCCAATGCGATGAGATTACCCGCACCAAGCGTTCTTTTTAAACCCTTTTCTGAATCTTCTGCCATAGCCAGCATGGCCGTCAGAGATTTCTTTCTGAATAAACTCATAAGTACAGTAGTTAAGTTTTCTTTAATTAAAAAGTAGCGGCAAAATAGGCAATTCTGCCATTTCCGCTCCAAAAGATTTATAAAACGGTGAACAGGGTATCACAACAGGCCATTTCAGCAGAAATCTTATATTGCGACAATAATCTGCCCGCCAAATGAAGAAATCGAACAGGCTTACCCTTTATATAATCGTGGCAATGATTGCCGGTGTGCTGCTGGGCTATCTGATTCATACCCAATCAAGCCCGGAATTCATCAAATCCTTTTCCATTAATATCAAACTGCTGACCACCATTTTTCTCCGGCTGGTACAGATGATTATTGCCCCATTGGTATTCTCCACACTGGTAGTGGGTATTGCCAAACTGGGCGATCTGAAGACTGTGGGAAGGGTAGGTGGCAAAGCCATGTTATGGTTCATCACCGCTTCGCTGGTGAGTTTGTTGCTGGGGATGCTGTTGGTGAACCTGTTCAAACCCGGTGCCGGTATCGACCTGAGTAATGCGGATGTGAGTGGGGCCAAGGACCTGGTGGGTAAAACACAGGAATTCAATATCCAGAAATTCATCGAACATGTTTTCCCGAAAAGTGTGATCGAGGCCATGGCCAATAACGAGATCCTGCAACTGGTGATCTTCAGTATCTTTTTCGGGATCGCTACAGCTGCGCTGGGCGATAAAGCCAAAGTAGTGGTTAAAGGATTGGACGCAGTGGCACATGTGATCCTGCGTATGGTAAACTATGTAATGAATTTTGCACCGCTGGGTGTGTTTGGTGCTATATCAGCAGTGATTGCGACCAAGGGATTAGAAGTATTTATTTTTTACGGAAAATACCTGCTGTACTTCTTAATAGGTATTGCCGCTTTGTGGGCGGTTTTACTATTGGTAGGTTTTCTCGTATTGGGAAAACGTTTACCCGAATTACTCAAAAGAATTTTCCCGCCACTGATCATCGCTTTCAGTACTACCAGTAGTGAAGCGGTTTTTCCGAAGCTGACAGATGAACTGGAAAAATTTGGTTGTAAGGATAAAATCGTAGCCTTCATTTTACCGCTGGGTTATTCTTTTAACCTGGATGGAAGTATGATGTATATGACTTTTGCCAGTATTGCCATTGCCCAGGCCTATGGCATACACCTGGATCTGGGAACGCAGTTGACCATGTTGCTGGTACTGATGCTGACGAGTAAAGGTATTGCCGGTGTACCACGTGCTTCGCTGGTAGTGGTAACCGCTACCTGTGCTATGTTCAATATTCCGCCGGAAGGTATTGCGTTGATATTGCCGATCGATCATTTCTGTGATATGTTCAGAACAGCAACCAATGTATTGGGTAATGCTTTGGCCACCAGTGTGGTAAGCAAATGGGAAAATTCCCTCGAACCGGCAGCCGCCATCACCGAATAAGCGATTAGTATGTTAGCAGATATCTTATTATCCTCTTTTCACTGGAGTCAGTTATTACAACCACAGTTTTATATTGAACATGGTGGCTTATGGCTGATCCTGTTCGTGGTATTTGCCGAAACAGGGTTGTTTGCCGGGTTTTTTCTGCCGGGCGATAGTCTGTTATTCGTGGCAGGCATCTATAGCTCCAATATTGCCAACGAGATCATCAAAACGGATAATGAATACGTAGGATTGTTTTTATTACTAGTGCTTATCTCTCTGGCCGGTATTGCCGGTAATATGGTAGGTTATTGGTTTGGCCGCAAAGTGGGTCCGGCCATGTATGGCTGGAAAGAGAATATGCTCTTCAAAAGAAAGTACCTACGGCAGGCACATGATTTTTATGAGAAACACGGCGGTGGAGCTATTGTGATCGCGAGATTTATTCCCATTATCAGAACCTTTGCGCCGATTGTGGCGGGTATTGTTGAAATGGACCGGAAGAAATTCGTCTTCTATAATATTATCGGCTGTGTGGGCTGGGTATTCAGCATGCTTTTTGGCGGGCATTTCTTACAGAAGTGGATACTGGCAGAGTTTGGCTTTGACCTGAAAGATCATCTCGAAGTAATTGTATTGGGTATCGTACTGGTAACTACGGCTCCCATCATTTACAAATTGCTGTTCAATAAACACAAAGACCCACCGCATACCGATCAGGCATGAGTGTAACCCCCAAACAATATGGTGTCTTTTCGCTGCCTGTGATCGTGGGGGCACTGGGTTTTTTTGTGGATGTGTATGATCTGTTACTCTTCTCCATTATCCGCAAACCCAGCCTGGAATCTTTGCACCTGTCTCCGGAAGAAGTATTAACGCAGGGAGAGATCATTATCAGTGTACAGATGATCGGTCTGACACTGGGTGGTGTGATCTGGGGGATCATGGGCGATAAAAAAGGAAGATTAAGCGTACTCTTCGGCTCCATCATTTTATATTCTCTCGCCAATATTGCCAATGGCATGGTACAAACCGTACCACAATATATTCTACTACGTTTTATAGCAGGTATCGGTCTGGCGGGAGAACTGGGTGCCAGTATTACTTTGGTGGCAGAAATGTTGCCAAAAGAAAAAAGAGGTATTGCGGCATCGGTGATTGCCGTGGTGGGTGTATTTGGGGCAATTGCTGCTTTTTTTGTGTACCAGACCTTTCAGGACTGGCGTCTTTGTTTTTATATCGGCGGGGTAATGGGCTTACTGTTATTACTACTGCGAGCCAATGTAATGGAGAGCAGCATGTATGATCAGGTGAAGCATTCCGGTGTAGTGCGGGGGAGTTTTATCATGCTCTTTAATAAAAAAGAGCGGGCTTTGCGTTACCTGAAAGGCGTACTCATTGGTTTGCCGGTTTGGTATGCCATTGGTGTGCTGGTAACTTTTTCTGATAAGTTTGGTAAAGAGTTCGGGATAGAAGGGGTAGAGCCGGGTAAAGCCATCATGTACCAGTATGTAGGCATTGCCCTGGGCGATCTGAGTGCAGGTTTGTTCAGCAATTATCTGAAAAGCCGGAAAAAAGCGCTCTTTACTTTCTTCGGTATCCTCAGTCTGTTCATCATTGTATTTTTTTTGCAGGGCAGCGGATGGGGAACTGTTCAATCCATGTACCTGATCTGCAGTTGCCTGGGTTTTGGTGCGGGCTTCTCAGTTTTGTATATTACCATGTCGGCAGAACAGTTCGGCACCAATCTCCGCGCTTCTACCGCCATTTCCATTCCGAATGTGGTGCGGGGGGTATTGCCGTTGATCATACTGTTGCACCGCGGGTTACGGAGTCTGACCGGTGATTATATTACTGGCGGATGGATGACAGGAGGTATTATTATGCTGCTGGCGGTAGTGGCGGCTTATTATACAAAGGAGAGTTTTGGGAAGGATATGAATTTTGTGGAAGAGAATTAATGAGTGAATGAGTGGGTGAGTGAATGAGTGAATGTTTCTGTTTTGATTGTTATTGCTAAAGCCTGTTGATATGACTGAGAAAAAATTCGGGATCTTATCTGTTCCGGTGATCGTTGCTGCCCTCGGATATTTTGTAGATATCTACGACCTCCTGCTGTTCACTATTGTGCGCGAACCGAGTCTGCAGGGGATCGGGGTGGTGTTAACAGAAAAGGCACAGGTACTGGCCGCAAGCACCAAGATCATCAACTGGCAGATGGTAGGTCTGCTGATCGGCGGCGTGATCTGGGGTACCATCGGTGATAAGAAAGGAAGGCTGAGTGTCTTGTTTGGTTCGATCGCATTGTATTCGATTGCTAATTTTTTAACGGGATATGTACAAACCGTAGACCAGTATGCATGGGCGCGTTTTGTGGCTGGGGTAGGATTGGCCGGTGAGTTGGGTGCGGGTATTACACTGGTAAGCGAGCTGCTGCCCAAGGAGAAAAGAGGCGTGGGCACTTCGCTGGTGGCCGGGATTGGTTTGTTTGGAGCTGTGTTCGCGTATTTTATTTACAAAGCTACCAACGACTGGCGCCTCTGTTATAAAATAGGCGGTGGATTGGGTATTGTATTGTTATTGCTCCGTATTTCAGTGGCAGAGAGTGGTATGTTCCACCAGGTGAAACAGCAGGTGGGTGTGCAGCGGGGTAATTTTCTGATGTTCTTCAATAATAAAAAAAGGTTCAAAAAATATTTTCTCGCTATTCTCATCG
>CALRQQ020000259.1:0-5565 GCA_943370345.1 Chitinophaga pinensis | reverse complement strand
TTCACCTTCACGTATAAAACCCGGCCCGACCTGATCAATGTAGATGGTGATAAAGTAATGTTATGGGTGAAGAAAGATGCAAAAACGCTGGATAATTACATCCACCAGTATACATATGCAGGCAATTACCTCGATCGCCGGGAAGCCATTGACTTTGCCGCAAAAAATCAGACCGATGCAAAAGCGGTCGAGTTGCTGAAGACCGCATTGAATGACCCGTATAAAGGGCTTCGTTCCTATGCGATCACCAAACTTGATCTGAAAAAGGAGACAGTAAAGAAAGCCACCGAGCCGGTTCTGGCAGCATTGGCTAAGAATGAGAAAGCCCCGACGGTGAAAGCATCAGCGATTGATCGTCTTGCTGAGTTTGGGAAAAAAGAATATGCCGGGTTATTCAAAGCAGCCGTATATGATTCGTCCTATACCGTGGCAGGGAATGCCCTCAATGCACTGATCAGTGTGGACCCGGAAGCCGCTGCACCAATAGTAAAAAAACTGTCCGGCACACCCATGAAAGGTGTTTTACAGTCAGTAGTGATGAATGAGATCCTGAAATCCGGGGATGAATCCATGGCCGATAAGATCATCGGCGATTTTGCCGCCATGCCTTTGAGCCAGGGAAAATTTGAGGCCCTGAACGGACTCAGCACCTACTTATCAGCCATTAAAAATACGGAGAAGATCAAATGGGGAGTGGATGAAGTGGTGAAGTTCCGCGAGAAGGTTCCGGAAAACTTTCGTACCCAGACCGACCCCTTTATCAATGGCATGGTGCTGAAAGGGATCCTGGCCGCCAAGGGAAAACAATTAAAGGAAACACCGGATGACAAGGCGCTGGCAGAGCTCGTGGAGTATATTAAAGGGAAGTTGCCGGAAGCGGATAAGAAGGGTTTCTGAGAGAGCAATGAATAATGAGTAAGTATTGAAAAGTCTTTAAAGCAAAACGCCCTCCGAAGATCGGAGGGCGTTTTGCTTGTTATAATTATTTATTTCGGAGTATTCCCCACTCATTACTCATTACTCACCACTCACCACTCACTTTCCCTACCAACTTCCACTGGCCCCTCCGCCTCCTCCGCTTCCTCCGCCGAAACCACCGAAGCCTCCTCCCCCACCTCCTCCGGACCAGCCGCCGCCACCAGACCAGCCACCACCACCGAAACCACCAAAACCACCCCATCCACGGTAACCTCCACGGGAAACATAAGTGCCGCCCGCACCTCCACCACCAAAGATCATGATCAGAACAATGATTATAAAAATGATCGTTCCTGTTGAAATGGCTTTTTTCTTCTTAGAACCATAATTAGCTGGTGCTTTGTATTCACCAGCAGCCGCTTTGATGATGGCATCGGTTCCCTGATCAAGACCCCGGTAATAATTATTCTCTTTGAAAGCCGGCACTATTTCTTCTTCAATTATGTGCTTGGCTGTAACATCCGGCACCGCCCCTTCCAGTCCATATCCAACTTCGATCTTAAGTTTCCGGTCATCCTTTGCAACAAGAAGGACAATGCCATTATTCTTGTCCTTATTTCCAACTCCCCATTGTCTGAGTATTTGAAGTGCCACTTCATCCACTGAATAACCGCCGGTGGAAGGTATGAGTACAACCGCAATCTGGTTGGAAGTACTGTCATCATTACGTACCAGCTTGTTCTCAAGGACCTGACGTTGCTCTTCCGTAAGGGTACCTGTATAATCATTGACCAAACGGGGTGGATTGGGTCTGGCAGGCACTATTTTATCAATCTGGGCATTGGACCAGATTGATAAAATCATTGAAATAGCAAGGAGGAGTTTCTTCATGTTGATTAACGGCCAAACACAATTTCGTCGGGCAGCTCATTTTTATCAGTTTCCTTATCGTAAGGGAAATGAGTCTGAAGTGCATTTCCTATCTGGATCACCGCATCTGCAATTGCTTTCGCATAATTGTCAGAGTTAAAATTTGCAAGCATTTCTTTCACGACATTATCCCAATAAGCAGCCCCTACTTTCTGGTGAATTCCCTCATCCCCAAAAACAGCTACTTGCCGGTCCTTGATGGCAACATAGACCAATGTGGCATTATGCTCATCAGTCTGGTTCATTTTAAGACCATAAAATAGCTCCTGAGCCCGATCAAGTGCATTCATAAAACGGCAGCGACTTTCCACGTACACCCTGACTTCGCCACTGGTGCGTTGTTCAGCATGCCTGATTGCCTTGACGATTAACCGATTGCTTTCTTCGTCCAGCAGGGATCTCTTTTTCCAGAAAAAAAGGTTCACTAATCTTCGTTTTATTAGTTAAAATCGACTTTAGTGTCTTCGGATCCTTCCGGTGCTTTATAGTTTTCTTTTTGCTTAAAGCCAAACCAGCCTGCGATCATACTGGAAGGGAAACGTACAACTTTCTGATTATACTCCGTGATGGCATTGTTCCAGTCATTTAGTGCAACGGTAACCCTGTTCTCTGTTCCCTCCACCTGGGCTTGCAGGTCCTTATAAAGTCCTGTCGCCTGTAATGTAGGATAGGCCTCAATATTGATATTAAGAGCTGAACGGCCGATTGCATTCAACTGGCGGTCAGCCGCAGCAATCTGCTCCGGACTTGAGCCTTCACTGATATTGGGTACACGGGAGCGCATCTGTACAATTTTGATCAGGGTAGTATCTTCATTTTTAGCGGCCCCTTTAATCGTATTGACGACATTTTCATAAAGTTTCGCTTTACGGTTGTACTGGGTTTGCACCAAACCCCATTTACCTTTAATATCTGTTTCTGCGGAAGCTAAGCCGTTACGGACATTACAGCCCCACACAAATAACATCAGAAACAGTGCAATTATTCCAAGTAAGAATACATTACGGGTTCCTTTCATTTTACTGAGTTTTTGATTTGATACTAAAATTAGTGTATTTGGGAAATACGGAGGATGAATTTCGGTGGATGGTGCCCGGCAGGCGGTGAAAGCAGTTAGTAGTCGGTAGTTAGTAGTCGTGAGTCCTTAATGCGGGAAGGTTCTAAATGAGCAGAACCCCACCGGAAAAGGAGGGGTTCTGCTCATTTGAAAATATACTTAAAACTGGATTTTCAATAGAAGTCCCTGAGAAGGGGCTGTTGACTACCAACTACCGACTACTAACTACTAACTAGCCCTGTACTGCAGCGATTCCCGGCAGCACTTTGCCTTCAAAATACTCCAGCATGGCACCGCCACCGGTAGAGACATAGCTGACTTTGTCGGTGAAGCCAAACTGGTTCACGGCAGAAACGGAGTCACCCCCACCCACCAGGGAGAAGGATCCGTTCTGGGTGGCTTCCGCAATAGCTACAGCAACGGCTTTGGTACCTTTCTGGAACTTTTCCATTTCAAAAACACCCATTGGACCATTCCAGAGAATGGTGCGGGACTTGCGTATCACTTCGGCGAAAATACCTTCGGCCTTGGGACCGATATCCAGTCCCATCCAGCCATCGGGAATAGCGTCACTGGGACAAATCTGAGTATTGGCGTTTGCATCAAATTTATCAGCGATCACGGAATCTTCGGGCAGGTGGATACTCACGTTGCGCTGTTTGGCTTTTTCAAGGATCTCAAGGGCCGTCTGTAAACGATCTTCCTCGCAAAGTGAATTACCGATCTTTCCCCCACGGGCTTTCATAAAGGTATAGGCCATACCACCGCCAATGATAATATCCGTGGCTCTTTCGAGCAGGTTTTCGATGATCAGAATTTTATCACTCACTTTGGCTCCGCCGATAATGGCCACAAACGGTTTTTCGGCCGCATGGAGTACTTTTTCTGCACTGGTCACTTCCCCTTCCATTACATAACCAAAGAGTCTTTTTTCAGGCTGGAAGAATTTAGCGATCACTGCCGTAGAGGCGTGTGCGCGGTGAGCCGTTCCAAACGCGTCATTTACCCATACATCACCCAGACGGGCCAGTTTGCCGGCAAACTCTTCATTCCCTTTTTCTTCTTCCTTATAGAAGCGCAGGTTTTCCAGGAGCAATACTTCACCCGGACGGAGCATACCCGTGGTCAGCCAGGCCTGTTCGCCTATACAGTCATCGGCAAACAATACGCGTGTGCCACCGAGCAGTTCACTCAGGTGACTGATCAGGTGTTTCAGTGAATATTTTTCGGAAGGCCCGTCTTTGGGCCGACCGAGGTGGCTCATCAGGATCACACTGCCGCCGTCATTCAGTATTTTTTTGATCGTGGGGATGGCCGCCCGCATCCGGGTATCGTCCGTGATCTCATATTTATCGTTCAGGGGTACATTGAAGTCAACACGAATCAGGGCTTTCTGATTCCTGAAATCATAAGCGGTAAATTTTGACATAGTTGTAATATTAAATTGAACGAATCAGGTTAATGCGGCTGCATTCTTTGCCGCTCTGCTTCCCGGAAGAGGATATGACCGGCAACGGTGGACATTACTTCATCGGTAACATCTTTCCCCCCTTTCAGGTTTGTGCGGATGGCTTCAATCGTGTATTTCGGTCCGAAGGGCAGTCCCCACCAACCGAATAAAAAACTGATCAAGGTAAAAGGCAAAGACCTGTACGACCTGCTTTCCCCTTTCCGGATCATGTAAACATCTGACGTGCGTTTAAACGTCACCACAGCAAAAGATACGGTGTAAGCGAAATAAATAAAACGGGTTCCATTATCGCCTTCCTGTTGCAGTTCACGGGCGGAAAGGCCTTCAATATTCTTGATCTTCATTATGACCGGCGCCGAAGGTCCGGGAACGGACATTAAGCAATGCCAGGGCAATTGCTTAATGTCTTTCCGGAATTCCTTCTTATTACTTACTAATCAGTTTCGCAAAGAAGTTAACAGTACGAACGAGCTGGCTGACATAGCTCATTTCGTTGTCATACCAACTCACGGTTTTCACCAGTTGTTTGTCACCCACGGTCATCACCTTGGTCTGGGTGGCATCGAACAGTGAACCAAAGCTGGTGCCAATGATATCGCTGCTCACGATCTCGTCTTCGGTATAACCGAATGATTCGTTGGCGGCGGCTTTCATGGCAGCATTGATCTCTTCTGCGGTTACGCTCTTATTTAAGATAGACGTCAGTTCGGTCAGTGAACCGGTAATGGTTGGTACACGCTGGGCGGCACCATCCAGTTTACCTTTCAGTTCGGGCAGTACCAGTCCGATCGCTTTGGCGGCACCGGTGCTGTTGGGCACGATGTTCGCAGCTGCGGCACGGGCACGGCGCAGGTCACCTTTGGCATGCGGGGCATCCAGGGTGTTCTGATCGTTGGTGTAGGCGTGAATGGTGGTCATGAAACCGGCCGCAATACCATACTTTTCATTCAGCACTTTGGCCATTGGCGCCAGGCAGTTGGTAGTACAGGAAGCGCAGGAAATGATGGTTTCGCTGCCATCCAGGATCTGGTGGTTCACGTTGAATACAACGGTCTTCAGATCACCGGTAGCAGGCGCTGAGATCACTACGCGTTTTGCACCGGCAGTCAGGTGAGCGGCTGCTTTGGCAGCATCGGTAAAGAAACCGGTACATTCCAGTACCACGTCTACTTCGTGTGCACCCCAGGGA
>CALRQQ020000258.1:0-5573 GCA_943370345.1 Chitinophaga pinensis | reverse complement strand
GAAGACCTGACCCGGGAAGCGGTCACTGCCCTGTTGCCGGAAACCAATGATGTGCTGCTGATCAATGCTTCACTCACCCTGCATCATGTGCAGCAGATGGAACAACGTAAGCGGATCTTTGAGGAATTGTATGCCCTGCAACCGGCTTTATTGACCCTGGTGGAACCCGATACGGATTGTTTTACCGATAATGAGGAACACAGGATCCTGAATGCATATGAACATTTCGGCAGTTTGTACACGTATATCAGCATTCTGCCGGTGAATCCATCGGAGCGAAAAGGGCTGAAACAGTTTTTCCGGAATGAACTGTATGATACCCTGGCATTACCCGACACCCACCGGTATGAAAAATATATGCCCGGCAACGAATGGATCCATCTGGCTGGTACAGCCGGCTTTGTAAGTAAAACGCTAAACGGACAGGACCTTCTGACCGATATGCCGGGGATCAGGATCGAAGAAAAACCGCCAGGTTATATCGGGTTTTCCTTTCAGGATTCCGATCTGCTGAGTGTGATCGGGTTGAGTATTGCCTGATCTACCATTGCCAGCCGATCCCGGCAATACCATTCACCAGTACAATATGTTGTTCTTTTTTAGCAGCCGTATTTTCAAATCCCTTCAATCCGGGTTTCATATTCAGGTGACCGGCGCCCACGCGTACAAAACTATTTTCATTCAGCCGGTATCGAAGCATGAGTTCAGCACCCCAGGAAAAACAGCCGGCGGCCTGTTTGTATAACCAGGTTTGATCTTCCCGTTTCAATTGTGGGGTCCATACCCGGCTATAACCGGCCATGGGACTGAAAGAGCCCTGCCATTTTTTGTTGACCGGCGTATTCAACGAGGGTCCGGCCATCCAGCCCACCATCCGGTAAGCACCACTAGACGGTACTGCATGATTTCCAGCCGGGTTGCTGGCATAATAGAACATGGCTTTACATCCGCTGAACGCCGTAAAAGAATACGTATAACTGATATCCATATAAAAACCGGGTCGGGCAAAACCCGCATCCGGGTTGGCCTGATTTACAGAGGCATAACACATTACCGGAATGCTGATACCGGCATTGACAGATAAACCCGATTGGGCCATTGCTGCGAAAACAAGCAATTGACCACAGAGAGCGATGCATGTTTTTTTCATGAGACTGACCCTCCTGTACTAATGTACTACTGTCAGGCAGGCAAAAACAATGACTACAATCCTCCCTTTATTGTTTATTGATAAACCGGTAGCCGACTCCCGATTCGGTCAAAATATATTCCGGCCGGTTGGGATCATTTTCGATCTTCTTGCGGAGCTGGGCAATGAACACCCGCAGGTATTGCGACTGACCGATAAAACCGGGTCCCCAGATAGCCCTTAACAGGTATTGGTGGGTCAGTACTTTTCCTTCATTACGGGCCAGTAAAGCCAGCAGACTGTATTCGGTCAACGTGAGCTTAAGTACTTCTTTGTTCTTTTTTACTGTGCGGGCGGTCAGGTCAATTTCCAGTTCAGGTCCGACAATCAGCGGATCACTGTCTTCCGCCACGGCAGTGCGCAGGGCAGAACGCATCCTGGCCAGCAATTCACCGGTACGGAAAGGTTTACTGAGATAATCATTGGCGCCATTGTCGAGTGCCATCACAATATCTTCCTCATCTTTCTGCACCGATAAAATGATGACGGGATTGGTATACCATTGCCGAAGGGATTTCAGTACTTCATGGCCACTCTTATCAGGTAATCCGAGATCAAGCAATACCAGGTCCGGCGGATGATTGGCCGCCATGATCAATCCTTCTTTAGCAGTAGCCGCAGTTGTTACCGTATAGCCATTGGTCTGCAGGGTGATCTCCAGCAGCTTTCGCATTTGCGCTTCATCATCAATGACCAGTATACCGGGTTTGTTCATTTAATTCAATTGTAAGGTTGACCGCTCCACCGGGAAACGCAAAATAAAACGGGCTCCGCCACCTACCGGTGTCTCCAGATCCACGCTACCGCCCATGGCTTCGGTAAATCCTTTTACGATCGACAGGCCAAGTCCGGTACCACTGACCGATGTATCCTTCAGCCGGTAGAATTTCTGAAAAATATATTTTACTTCCTCCGGAGGAAATCCCGGGCCGTTATCTTCCACGATCAGTTCGAGCGTATCGGTATACGCACGGGCCACCAGGTCAATTTTATGATGAGCCGACGTATAACGCACCGCATTACTGAGCAGGTTGTAAAGCACGGTCTCGAGCATCACTTTATCTAACCGAACCAGTGGCAGGTCTGGTTGTGCATTGATACTGATCTTCTGCTGGGGTTTGCTCTCTTCCAGCCGCCGCACCACTTCATGAATGGTCTCTTCCACATCACACCAGTCTTTACGGGGTTTAAGAAAACCGGATTCGATCCGCGACATATTGAGCAGGTGTTCCACCTGCTGGTTGAGCCGGAAAGAGGCTTTCGCGATCTCTTCCACCAGTTGTGTTTTGTTTTCCTCACTTAGATTGTTGCCCGATTGCAGGTTATCCGTAGCGCCGATGATCGCGGCGATCGGGGTCTTCAGTTCGTGTGAGAGTGAATTAAGAAAGGTATTGTAAAGTTTCACTGCCTTTGCTTTTTCTTCCCGCAGCCGCGCGAGTTTTTCCACCTGCCGGATCTTGTAGGTGAGTACTGCATTCACTAAGGCAATGATAAAATACATGATCAGCAGGATCGCATCTTCGGTGGATTCCACATGAATGGTGAAGTGGGGCGGGATAAAAAAGAAATCCCAGATAAAGGCCGATAAAGCAGCGGCCAGCAACACGGGAAAGATCTCGAACGAAATGGCAATGATGGAAACGGTTACCAGTAAGATCAGTGCCACTACGCGGTAACCGAGATAGGGAGTAAGGCCATAACAGATGAGGGCTACGGTGAGCACACTCAGTACGCTGTAGCCGTATTGTTTTTTGAGGTCCAGTTTATGCGGGGCAGTACGCGGCATAGCATGAAGGTAGTGAATCCACTAAAAGGATTTGCCTGCGGTAAAAAGTGGTGGCCACCCCTTGCCGCAGGCAAGCATAAAGATTTTATAAAGATTCGGCGCCAAAAGCTCCGGAAATTTCCTTTGCGATCAGCACCACTCTACTTTTGTTGATTATTTATTTACTATGTCCGTTTCACTAAAGAAAGCAACCCCTGCCGGTTTGCTCATTGCGCTCGGTATCATCTTCGGCGATATTGGTACTTCCCCGCTCTACGTATTAAATGCTATTATTAATGGAAAAATGATCACTGAGGAGCTGATCATCGGTTGCCTCTCCTGTATCATCTGGACCCTCACCCTGCAGACCACTATCAAGTATGTGATCCTGACCCTGCGGGCGGATAATAAGGGAGAAGGTGGGATCTTTTCTTTATTTGCGCTGGTCCGTCGCCGTAAAAAATGGCTCGTGATCCCGGCCATGGCCGGGGGTGCCGCATTACTGGCCGACGGCATGATCACGCCTCCCATTTCAGTTACCTCCGCCATTGAAGGATTAAAACAGGTACCGGCCCTGGCACATATCAGTCAGTGGACCGTGGTCTACATCGTAATTGCTATTCTGTCCGTATTATTCTTTCTGCAACAGTTTGGGACTGCTTTTATCGGCCGCTTCTTTGGTCCCATTATGCTGGTCTGGTTCATCATGCTGGCTGTATTGGGCATCTTCCAGATACCCGGACAACTGTCGGTCTTTAAAGCCTTTAACCCGTATTATGCGGTGGAGCTATTATCCACCTATCACAACGGATTTTATATTCTCGGAGGTGTCTTTCTCTGTACCACGGGCGCAGAAGCCCTATACTCTGATCTCGGCCACTGCGGTAAATGGAATATCCGGTATTCCTGGATGCTGGTCAAAACCTGTCTGATCCTGAATTACCTGGGCCAGGGTGCCTGGTTACTGCACAACCACAGTGGTGAAATCATTTCAGCAGGTATGATCGGGAAAGGATTCAATCCTTTTTATGGGGTGATGCCCGGTTGGTTCATGTACTTCGGCATCAGTATCGCCACGGCCGCCACCATCATTGCCAGCCAGGCCCTGATCTCCGGTTCCTTTACATTGGTGAGTGAAGCCATGCGGCTGAATCTCTGGCCGAAAATGAAGATCGTGTATCCCACAGAAACGAGGGGACAGCTCTATGTGCCTGCCGTGAATACCTTATTGTTTGCCGGTTGTATCGGTATCGTATTGTATTTTAAAAAAGCATCGAGTATGGAAGCGGCCTACGGACTGGCCATTACCGCTACCATGCTGGCCACCTCCATCCTCTTTGCCAACTTCCTCGTATTACACCGGGTAAAACCGATCCTGGTATACATTTACCTGGGACTCTATCTTACGATTGAAGGTATTTTCTTTTATGCCAACCTTGATAAATTCCAGCACGGCGGGTATGTAACACTCATCGTAGGTGGACTGCTCTTTATCGTAATGTATACCTGGTACCGTGCCCGTAAGATCAAGAACCGCTATGTGGAGTTTGTACGGCTCGAACATTATATCCCCCGCATCCAGGAACTGAGTAATGACAAATCTGTAGCCAAATATGCCACGCACCTCGTCTACCTGACCAGTGCAGATAATCCGAAAGAGATCGAACATAAAGTGATCTATTCCATCCTCAGCCGTAAACCCAAGCGGGCGGATATCTACTGGTTAGTCCATGTGGATACGGTGGATGATCCGTATACCACGGAGTATAAAGTGTCGCATATAATTCCGAATGATATCATCCGGGTGGATTTCCGGCTGGGCTTCCGGGTACAACCGAGGATCAACCTGCTCTTCCGTAAAGTGATCGAGGATCTTGTGGCCAATCGTGAAGTGAATGTAAAGAGCCGTTACGAAGGACTCGACAATCTCGGTATGAGTGGGGATTTCTCTTTTGTAGTGATGGAAAAATACCTGAGCCAGGATAATGAACTGCCCTTCTTTGAACGGATCGTGATGAAGATCTATTTCTGGTTGAAGGAAATGAGTCTGTCGGAAGAAAAAGGATTTGGTCTTGATACCAGCAATGTGGTGGTGGAGAAATTCCCGCTGGTGGTATCACCGGTGAGTAATCTGCGATTAAAACGGGTGATCGGGTAATTATGCAGGACCGGCGCAATAATATCCTCTCTGTACTGATCATCCTCGCTGCCTGGGCAATTGCGCTCGCCCTGACCTGGGGTGTGATCAGTAAAGTGCGTTACCTGCGCTGATCATTTCTTTACCGGTGCCAGGAGATGCAGGATACAGGCACTCATGGTCTTTACCGCTGCGGGGATCGTGGCCGTATAATCCGGGGCAAACCGGGCACTGTGCAGGGAAAAGAGTTCTGCCTCTCCTTTGGCGGCCAGTGCTTTTCGCTCCGGGGATACCGTACCTACCCACATCAGGTAAGAAGGGATCCTGACCGGAAGCTGACCATATTCGCCAAAGTCTTCACCGATCATGATGGGCTTTACTGTGGTATAACTGCTGTCCCCTCTTTCTTTACTCAATACCGATCGTAACCGTTCCCCTAATTGCGGATCATTATAAACGGATTTGATCGACATATCTAATAA
>CALRQQ020000257.1:0-5603 GCA_943370345.1 Chitinophaga pinensis | reverse complement strand
TAAATAAGGAATATGGAATAAGAAATAAAGAATAAGGAATTTGAAAGTGGTTTTAGTAGGAGTTTTTATTAGGTGTTCATTTTATAGTTCACTTGGCATTTGTAGCGGAGAGATTTTTTTTCGCTGTGTCGATACTTTTCATAAAGATGGCCATTAATTCATTGGCTTCTTTCAGGCAGTGATCGGTTTTGTCATTTACCACGATGGGTTTACGGCAAATGATCTTCAGGTTTACACGACTTTCCCTGATTTCTTTCAGGATCACTTTCATTTTATGAATAAAGTCTGCTGTGGATTCTGCCGCTTGCGCTTCGCCATAATTCAGTGCCGCCGCAGTACTGCTTTTTGATAACTGATACTCCAGATTCTGACCTGCTCTGGTAGGGGGAAGCTGATCACAAACTTCCAGACATTTACAGGCAAAGTCAACCAATCTGTCTTCAAGATCATATTTCTTTCCGGAATTTAACATAGGTAAAGTTTGTGGCTAATATATAGGGCTTTTGTATCCGTTGCTTTTCCGTCTCCTCTTTTTTTTAACTAAAAACCCTGCCCGCTACCAGAGTTCTCTCAACTTCCTAATTTCTAATTCCTTATTCCTTATTTCTCATTTTTCCCTCCAACTTCCTCAGCGACACGCACGGTTTTTTCCAAAAATTCCCAATAGCTTCCCTTCCTGAACCTTATTGTATGAATGAACGATTACTCCAGTACATCTGGCAGTTCCAGCAGTATGCTGTGCAGGAATTGCTGACCACTAATAGTGAACCGGTACAAATTCTTTACCCCGGACAATTCAATACCAACCAGGGACCTGATTTTCTGAATGCGAGGATCCGGATCGGAGAAGCGGTATGGGCGGGCAGTGTGGAGCTGCATACACGCTCATCGGATTGGGACCGGCACCAGCATCAGTACGATCCGAATTATGCAAATGTGATCCTGCACGTGGTATGGGAGGATGATGGCTGGAGTTACCAGGTGCCGGTATTGGAACTGAAAGGCCGGGTGCCGGGTTTATTATTGAGCCGCTATGAATGGCTGATGGCGAATGCTGGATTTATTCCTTGTACACAAAGCATCAACCGTATTCCTGCACTCAGCTGGAAAGGCTGGAAGGACCGCTTACTGGCAGAGCGCCTGGAGCGCAAATCAGCACTCGTGCATCAGTTCCTGAAGCAGAATGGAAATCACTGGGAAGAAGCCGCCTGGTGGATGATGGCCCGCAATTTCGGTATGAAGGTAAATGCGGATGCATTTGAAGCGATTGCCCGCTCTCTGCCGGTTTCCCTGCTGGCTAAACAAAAGCACCAGCTTATATTGCTGGAGGCCCTCCTGATGGGACAGGCCGGATTACTGGAAAAAGATCGGCCTGGCGATAAGTATTACAGTATGCTGCGAAAGGAATACCGCTTTCAACAAAGCAAATACCAGCTAAAGCCCATTGCCGTTCCAGTACATTTTCTCCGGATGCGTCCGGGTAATTTTCCCACGGTACGGTTGGCACAGTTAGCCGTTCTCCTGTATCAGTCCACCTCTTTTTTTACCATGATCCGGGATTGTATTTCATTAGCGGAACTGAAACAGTTCTTTGATGTAACAGCCAATGACTACTGGCATTATCATTACAGTTTTGATGAAAGCTCACCCTTTAAGCCCAAGAAACTGGGACAAACAATGCTGGACAATCTCATCATCAATACCATTTCTCCGCTACTCTTTGCTTATGGCAGTTACCATCGCGAACAGGTTTACAAGGAGCGGGCACTTCAGTGGCTGGAGCAGACTGCTCCCGAATCCAACAGCATCACCCGTGGCTTTTCCGGATTGGGTATCGAAAGCAAAACAGCAGCCGACAGCCAGTCGCTCATTGAACTGAAACAGGTGTATTGTGATAAGAAGCGGTGTTTGGAATGTACGGTAGGGGCGTGTTTGGTAAGTGGAGAATGAAACGGTATAACGCGTAACAGATTCTAAAAGTTGCGAGTTGCGAGATGTGAGATGCGAGTAAATACCGTAAAACGAGTAACATCGGTGAGTTAAGAAACGACCTCTTAAGAGGGGCTGTTTCCTGACATCTGACAACCGACAACTGACAACTTTTTATGGCTGTTGACTCCCGACTACTAACTCACGACTACCGACTGCTCTCTAGCCCCAGTTTCCCCAGTCAATCTTCACCTCAATATCCGGGTGGATGCTTTTGATCACCGGGCAGGTTTCGCCGGTGTTTTTTAGGATCTGTTTGGTTTTTTCGTCTATATTTTTAAGTGAGTCGGGTATATGAAATGTTAAATGTATGCCTCCCACACGGCGGGGATCGGCCTTCATGATCTTCAGCACTTCAATGCGGATCTCATTCAGGTCAAAATCCATCGTACGGGCCTTTATGCCCATCACAGTGATCATACAGGCAGCCAGGCTGGTAGCCATCAGGTCGGTAGGAGAGAACCGTTCGCCCTTTCCGTTGTTATCTACGGGGGCATCGGTCTCAAAAGCCGATTGGCTCTGTAAATGGGTACAGGTCGTACGGAGGTCGCCGTTGTATACTACGATGGAAGTCATGTCAATATTTTGCCCTAAATTTACGTTATTGACCAATACGTTTAAATGCGAAATTCAGTTTAACGACACGGTATGAAAGATTGCTGTCGGGGCAACTGTAATTGAAAGGATATACGTTTTACATTAAACCCGGTGTTCTTCGGAACAGTCTCAAGGAATGGTAAAAATTTTTAGACAAAAAACAGAGTCCGTGAAAAAACTAAGCCTGTCCCTTTTCCTGATGCTTCTCTTATTTTCTGTGTCCGCACAGGATAGTACCAGCCGACGTGTTTCAAAAGAAGATAAAAAGGAAGCCCGCCGTCAGAAAGTAAATGCAATGATCCGCCAGGCGGAAGAAGGGGTGCTGATTTATCATAAGCAAAGCATATTCGGGGCACAGGGCCGCACAAACGGATATGGCCTTTTTTATGAACTGGGCCGCATGAAGACCAACCGGAAGACCAATATTTACCGGCTTGATTTTACCGAGATCAAGCATCAGAAGGAAAATAAGGTACAGACCTCCAACGGATTTATATTTTTCGGCAATCCATTTATTTATGGAAAGATCAATAATTTTTACCAGCTGACCCTGGGTTTCGGCCAGCAGCATATGCTCGGTCAGAAGGGAAATAAGAACGGGGTGGCCGTTTCGGCGGTCTACAACGGAGGACTGGCCCTTGGTCTGTTACGGCCATACTATCTTGAGGTGATCGATCCCCTGAATGGACAGAATAAGGATATCAAATATTCAGTGGCCGATAGCGCCCTTTTCCTCGGTTCTTCCATCATCGGCAGTTCCGGGATCGGCAAAGGCTGGAATGAAATGAAGGTCAAACCCGGCCTTTTTGCCAAAACGGCCTTACGCTTTGATTACGGGCGTTTTAACGAGACGGTCCAGGCCCTGGAAATTGGCCTTAGCGCTGAGTTTTATTCCCAAAAAATACCGATCATGGTCCGTCAGAAAGACAGCCGTTTATTCTTCCAGGGTTATGTGGCCATCCTGTTTGGACGGCGCAAATAATGCCCCTAATTTTGCTGCATGATTGAACTTCCTGTTGTTCCCGTGGTGAATGAAAAAGAGTCTAAGATCCGGAAGCCTGACTGGCTGCGGGTCAAACTTCCCATTGGCGAAAGCTATAAGCATGTTCGCGGACTTGTAGACCAGCATAAACTTCATACGATCTGCGAAAGCGGTAATTGTCCCAATATGGGCGAATGCTGGGGTGCCGGCACCGCCACCTTTATGATCCTGGGCAATATCTGTACCCGGAGTTGTGGTTTTTGTGCAGTGGCCACCGGAAAGCCGGAACCGGCCGATTGGGATGAGCCTCAGCGGGTAGCGGAAGCGATCCATCTGATGAAGGTGAAGCATGCGGTGATCACTTCTGTGGATCGGGATGAATTGCCCGATGGTGGTTCCACGATCTGGCACAATACCATCAAAGCGGTCAAGAACCTGAATCCGGATACCACCCTGGAGACCCTGATCCCTGATTTCAAAGGAAAGAAAGAAGATATCCAACGACTGATCGATGCAGCTCCAGAAGTGATCAGTCATAATATTGAAACCGTAGAACGGCTCACCCGTCAGGTTCGGATCCAGGCCAAATACTGGAGAAGCATGGAAGTGATCCGCACCCTGAAAGAAGGGGGCATGCGTACCAAGAGCGGGATCATGCTGGGGCTAGGGGAAACCAAAGAAGAAGTGATCCAGACCCTGCGTGACCTGCAGGCCAATGGTTGTGATGTGGTAACGATCGGTCAGTATCTCCAGCCTACTAAAAAACATTTACCGGTCCATCGTTTTGTCCACCCGGATGAATTTGCTGAATACCGCGAACTTGGTTATCAGCTGGGTCTTGATTATGTGGAAAGCGGCCCCCTTGTTCGTTCTTCTTATCACAGCGAGAAGCACGTATTTGAAGGGATCGGACGCGCTGAATGGGAAGCTGGTCGGTTGTTAGTAGATAGTAAATAGTAGATAGTAGTTAGTAGTCAACAGCTCTTCCTGAGAGGTTTTTTTAACTTATCAAAAAGATATCTGTGCGCCATTTCCTCTCTTTAATATTCCTGATTTCTTATTCCTTTTTTTCAGGAGCCCAGGCTGTATGGCAAAAGGTGGATTCACTCTACGGTCCCTTGCCTGCATCGGTGCATGTATACCGGACCAATAGTCTGATAGATGGTAAGCCCAATATTGCCTATTACCTGGTGGCTGATCTGAAAGACAAGAAGCTTGACTTTACAGTGGACACGACTTTCCAACGCCGCTTAACGCCCTCCGGTTTTTATACTAAAAATAAAGCGCCCCTGCTGGTGGTGAATACGACCTTTTTTTCGTTTGCCACGAATCAGAATCTGAACCTGGTCATAAAGAAAGGGAAACTGGTTGGTTTCAATATTCATACGATCAATGGCAAGGGAAAAGATACCCTGACCTACCGGCATCCGTTTGGCAGTGCCATCGGTATCAGTAAAAAAAGGGAAGCAGATATAGCCTGGTTATATACGGATAGCAGTCTCCGTTATCCTTATGCCCATCAGTCCCCTGTGGGCTTCGTACGTGATTCTTTTCCCGGCTTTACAAAACAGGCGGCTATCGGAGCCATATATAAAACAGTGGGTGATCAAAAGAAGATCCGGCTTTCATTTCCTGCCTGGAAAATGAAAACCGCTGTTGGGGGAGGACCGGTACTGCTACAGAACGGGGAGATCCGGATCAGCAACAACGAAGAACTCAAATTCGCTGGTAAAGCCATTGAGGATAAACATCCCCGTACGGCCATGGGCTATACCCGCGATCATCAACTTATCATGCTTGTTATAGAAGGCCGGCATCCTGGTACGGCCGAAGGAGCCACCCTGACCCAGGAAGCAAGACTCCTGCAGGAACTCGGTTGTGTGGAAGCCCTGAACCTCGACGGTGGAGGCAGCAGCTGTATGCTGGTCAATGGCAAACCCACCATTCAGGTATCTGATAAGGAAGGACAACGTGCCGTCCCGGCCGTATTTCTGATCAAAACACGCTATTAACTGAATTTATTGTGGAAAAATTG
>CALRQQ020000256.1:0-5609 GCA_943370345.1 Chitinophaga pinensis | reverse complement strand
ATGGGGGTAATCAGAATATCTCTTCCCTGCTTACAGCCGGACGTGACCCGTTCTATTCCGCCGCTTCTTTCAACTTCAGCGCGGTTCGCTTCCGTATCCGCGGGTATGACAATGATCTCTTCAGTACATACATGAACGGGATCCCGATGGATAACCTGGACAACGGCTTTACGCCATTTGGCCTTTGGGGCGGATTGAATGATGTGATGAGGAACCGGGATGTATCCTGGGGACTTCGTTACAACACCTTCGCTTTCGGTGACATTGGCAGTAATACCAATATTGATTCCCGGGCCAGCAAACAACGGGCACAGACCAGCCTGAGTTATGCTGCTTCCAACCGTAACTATAATAACCGGATCATGCTGACCCATTCCACCGGTGTCAGCAAAAAAGGCTGGGCCTTCTCATTAAGCGGCAGCCGCCGTTGGGCCGATGAAGGCTATGTACCGGGTACTTATTATAATGGCTGGGGTTATTTCGCGGCCGTTGATAAACGTATTGGACAGCGTCACCTGCTTTCGCTGACTACCTTCGGTGCGCCTACCGAGAACGGCAGACAAGGGGCCGCCGTGCAGGAAATGATGGACCTGGCAGGAACCAATTACTATAATCCGAACTGGGGCTATCAGAACGGAGAAAAAAGAAATGCGAGTGTCGGCAAAACCCATCAGCCTGTTTTTATACTTACCCACGATTTCCGGTTGAATAACAAGACCACTCTGACCACCGCTGCCGGTTACTCATTCGGGAACCGCAGTGTGACCGCACTCGACTGGTATAATGCGGCTGACCCGCGTCCGGATTATTATCGCTACCTGCCCAGTTATACGAGCACCTGGGCCAGCTCCACTGATCCGGCACAAGGACAACTGCTCTATGAGCTGATGAAAAATGATATCAACTACCGTCAGATCAACTGGCAGAATCTTTACAATGTAAACCGGGCCAGTACCGCCACTATTCGTGATGCCAATGGTATTTCCGGAAACAATGTCAGCGGACTGCGGTCACGTTATATCCTTGAAGAAAGGGTCATCAATACCACCCGCTTCAATGCCAACAGCGTACTGAATACGAAGTTTGGGGAACATATTGATTTCACAGCCGGGGCTTCTTACCAGCAGCAAAACAACCATTACTTCAAAAAAGTGGACGACCTCCTTGGCGGTCAGTTCTATGTGAATGTGAACCAGTTTGCCGAAAGGGATTTTCCTGTTGATAATTCCGCCAACCAGTTCGATCTGGATCACCCTAACCGGATCCTGTATAAAGGGGATAAGTTCGGGTATGATTATAATATTAATGTATCCCGTGCTGCCGGATGGGCACAAGGGGTATTTCGCTACAATAAGGTGGATTTCTTCCTGGCCGGAAATCTTTCTTACACAAAATTCTACCGGGAAGGAAATGTACGCAATGGTCTTTTCCCTGATGATTCAAAAGGGAAAGGAACGGTAAATGAGTTCACGGATTATGCGGTGAAAGGCGGACTTACCTACAAGATCAACGGACGTAACTATGTATTTGTAAATGGATCTTACCAGACCCGTGCACCATATTTTGAGAATGTATTTATTTCTCCACGCACCCGTAACGCACAACAGGAAAACGTAGTCAGTGAAACCATCCAAACGGTGGAAGGGGGCTATATCATGAATGCACCGAAATTCAAGATCCGGTTGAGTGGGTATTATACCCGTTTCCTCGATGGCGTGGATGTGATGTCTTTCTATCATGATACCTACCAGAATTTCGTCAACTATGCGATCAACGGAATTGATAAACTTCATTTCGGTGGCGAGTTCGGGATCGAAGCCCGCCTGACACCGACCATCACCCTTAATGCAGCTGCAGCTGTTGGGCGTTATTACTACGACAGTAAACAATCAGCCGTGATCACGGTTGACAATAGTGCCTCGGTGCTGGGTCGTCAGCTTATCTATGCGGAAAATTTCAGGTTGCCCTCCACGCCGATGGAAGCCTATAGTTTCGCGTTCAATTACCGTTCTCCCAAATTCTGGTTCGTGAGCCTGACCGGTAATTATTTTGATAAATCTTACCTGAGCATGAACCCGCTCCGCCGTACCTGGGATGCGCTGCAATATGTGGCCCCGAAAAGCGACGCATACAACGAGATCTTCAACCAGACCAAATTTGATGCACAGTATACGGTTGATTTCTTTGGGGGCTACTCCTGGAAACTGCCGAGGGATTTTGAAGTCAATAAAAGATCCACGTTCCTTGTATTTAATGCCGGCATCAATAACCTGCTGAACAATAAGGATATTGTTACCGGCGGATTTGAACAACTGCGGTATGATGCGCAATTGTCATCCACCGACCCGGTGCAGGTAGGCAAATTCCCGCCGAAGTTATTCTACGCCTATGGACTGAATTTCTTTGCCAGCATGACCCTGCGTTTTTAATCTTAAAGGACATTAACTGCTAATAAATTTATTATGAGTTTTCAGCAAATAAAATACACAGTTGCCGCACTGCTTTTTTCAGTGCTGTTTATTTCCTGTGACAAGGAACCTATTGGTCCCACAGGTCCGGATCCCCTCGGCCCCGGCGATTATATGAGTTTTGCCGCATTCAGGGCCTTATACCCTGGCAGCGGCGATTATATTATTCCCACTGGTACCAAAAGGATCCGTGGGGTGGTGATCTCCAACAATACGAATGAAGCGTCCGGTGTTTATCGTCTGCAGGATGAAAGCGGCGCCGGCATCTATCTCTACACCGTGATCGGGTCACCGGTTTATCCGATGGGTTCCGTACTGGATATCAATGCCACCGGTGGCGGTAAATTAACGCTGTATAATGGCGACCTGGAATTAATGAGTATTCCTCAGTCCAACATCACCCAGGTAAGTGGCGCGATCACAGTAACCCCGCGGGTAGCCACAGTCGCCGAGATCATTGCGAATAAGAATACCTGGGCTTCTTCACTGGTGAAGATCAATAACGTGACGTCCATCACTCAATCTTCTTCGAATACAACCGGTATTACCTATAACATCACGGATGCCACCGGCACCTTGTCGATGTTTGTACGAACAGCCTCCGGCATTACAGTCAATACCAGCGGCACCTCTGTAACAGGGTATATATCCATTTATTTAACCAGTACCCAGATCGGTATCCGTACCGCCGGGGATATCCAATAATATTAACTGCACAAACTGTCTATTATGCAAAACACATTCAATCATAAATGGATCCTCCCGGCCCTGGGTTTGTTACTGGGTGCTATACTGCTGGGTTCCTGTAAGAAAAAATTCACGGATCCTCCCGTTATCGGCGCTCCGGATATTGTGGCCAATATCAGCATCAAGGATATCAAAGCCCGTTATACCTCCGGCGCACCTGTAGCGATCACCGATGATGCCGTGATCGAAGGCGTGGTGTCCTGCGATGACCGCAGCGGAAACTACTATCAGCAGATCGCTATTCAGGATTCCACCGGTGGAGTACTGCTGCGCCTTGCGGGCAGCAATCATTTCAATAACTACCCGGTTGGCCGTAAACTGTTCGTAAAACTGAAAGGCTTATACCTGGGTCAATACAACGGCACGCTCCAGTTTGGCGGTGGCGTGGATACACCTTATATCAATCAGGGCGGCGTAACCCTGCTGGCTACGAACCTGCAGGAACAGCATATCGTCAAAGGCGCACTGAATCAGCCCCTGGTGGCTAAACTGGTCACTGTATCTCAGCTTACCACTTCATTGCAGGATCGTTATGTTAGTACGCTGATCCGGTTATCCGGCTATGAGTTTTCTGCCGCCGACCGTTCCAAGAATTATGCTGACGATGGTTTCTCAGGTAACCGGATCATTCAGGACTGTTCCAACCTCAATGCCAATAAGATCACTTTGCGCAGCAGCGATTTCAGCAATTTCGCCACCCTGCCCGTAGCACAGGGCAATGGCGATATTATTGCGGTCTATTCCTACTTCGGTTCTACCAAACAACTGACCATCCGCGACACCTCGGATGTACGTTTTTATAATCCGCGTTGCCCTACGTTCAGTGGCGACGGGCAGATCAATCTCGGCAATACATCACCTTACACGATCAACTTTGATAACCTTGGTACGGCAGGTCTGCCAGCCGGCGTATATGTAAAACAGGAAGCCACCGGTGGTTTTATCGGAAACGAAGGTTCAGTCTATAATCTGAATTTCCTGACACCCACTGCCTGGAATCAGACCAGTCTCGGCTTCAAGAATTTTGCTTCAGCTACCGGTTTAACGTCAACCGCTTCCAGTACGGCACAAAATGCTTCCACTAACCGTGCACTGGGTGCAAGGCAGACCGGTACCGCTGCAGTAGGTGGCGACCCCGGATATGCTTTTGCCTTCCAATTAGCCAATACTACAGGGAAAACAAATCTTAAACTGGAGTTTCTGCTGCAGTCGTTGGATACTACTGGAACAACAGTTGGCCGTACAACAACCTGGCGGGTCGATTATGGAGTGGGAGATAATCCTGTATTGTTTACAACGACAACAACAGTACCATCGACACTTACTTCCGCATTTGGCCCCGGAAAGTTCGCGAATATCCCGGTTACGGTCAATTTCGGTTCGGTGCTTAATAATATTAATCAGAAAATCTGGATCCGTATCGTCACAATTACTGGTACCACCGGTAGCGGAAACCGTCCATCAACAGGAATTGATGATGTGAAGTTCAGTTGGAATTAATAAGCCGATTAAATCAAGCGACAAATGACTATCATGAAAAAATATTTCTTTTTATTACTGCTGATACTGTCCCTGGGCAGTGTGAAAGGACAGTTGTTGTTAAACGAACCATTTAACTATACACCGGATCCTGTACTTGGATTATGGACACAGAGTACACAGGCGTGGCTGCGTATCAATTCCGGAGATTCCATATTGGTTACCAGCAACAGTCTCACTTATACCGGTCTGGCTAATTCCACCGGGAACAAAGTAGCTTTCGATGGGGCCGGATCAGATTATTATACTACGTTCAGTTCTCAGACCACAGGCACAATTTACTCTTCCTTCCTGCTCAATGTAAGTTCATTGGGAGGCTTGACCACAACGGGTGGTTATTTTACAGGATTTGTAGATGCCGCCACCACTACCACTTTCGGTGCCACAGTGTGGTTGCGGTTAAGTACTACTGCCGGTAAATACAATATCGGTATTGCTACGCGCACCACTGCTGCGGCGATTACCTGGTTGCCGGGTGATTACGATCCGGGTACCACCTATTTTGTGGTTAGAGCGTATGACATCATCACCGGACCTACAAATGATGTGAGCAGGATATGGATCAATCCTACTCCAGGGGCTGCTGAACCTGCGGCGAATGCATCAGCAATTGCAGGTACAGACCTGGCCAGTGTACAGAAAGTTTTTCTTCGTCAGGATAATGCAACGAATACACCCTTTGTTGAAGTTGACGAGATCAGGGTGGGTACCACCTGGGCTTCAGTAACCCCTTCCAACGTGGTTACTCCGGTACTCAGTATTTCGAGTCCCTTGACCGCTTTCGGAAATGTATGTCTCAATACCGAAGCCGGTCCGAATTCTTTTAGTATTTCAGGCAGCAATCTCACTACGGCT
>CALRQQ020000255.1:0-5631 GCA_943370345.1 Chitinophaga pinensis | reverse complement strand
TTAGGGGTTGAAAATGACTGCAGGGACATGGTGTTCCAGGAGATCATCCTTCAGCCCGGCGACAATGAAGTGTATATTAAAGCCATCACGGATTTCGGCGTAGTCACCATGTCCGAAAAACGAAAATTTGTGTATAGTCCGGCCAATACAAAAAGCAATTATTATGCTTTATTCGTAGCGGTGGAGGAATACAATGACCCTGCCATCAATCCACTGAACGATCCCTCTGACAGGAATACAGGTCCGGTAGCCGAATTGCGCCGGCTAAAAAATGTATTGGCCGAAAAATACGGATTCCCCGAAACCAACACCCGCTTCCTCGTGAATCCGGACAAAGCCCAGATAACAACCAACCTGGCTTATTTCAATAATCTCCGCCCCACTGACAATTTCCTGCTTGTATATTCAGGTCATGGAGATACCCTGGGCAAATCCGGCTTCTGGTTGCCAAGAGATGCGGTAAAATCAAACCGCCGTAACTACCTGAGCATGGGAGAACTCAACGATTATCTTCAGAACATCAACACCAAACATTCTCTGGTGATCGCAGATGCCTGTTTCAGTGGCATTCTGCTGCAGCAGGGGACCAAAGCGGTCAATGATCAGGGCGAATGCAGTGTTGCCAATGATAATACCGGGTACACGGCACTCACAAGCGGGGCCCTGAATCCTGTTCCTAATTCCAATCTGTTTATGAACACCCTGATCCGGGTGCTGGAAGGAACCTCCTCATGTATCAGTGCCGAAAAACTATATTTCCTGCTCAAGCAGAATATGCTTGTTTCGGCCGGCAACATACAAAACCCTCAATACGGCATGCTTCGCCTGGATCAGATACAGCTGGGAGGCCATTTTACCTTTTATAAAAAATAATCCATGCGTATTTCAGCCATCCTTTTGATGCTATTGATGTGGAGTGCCAATCCAGTCGGTGCCCAATACATGATGGGCGTACCCGAAAATAATGACAGTGCATTACTGCAACTCAGGGAGAAAACAACCCTGATCAGGGCCAATTATAAGTCGCTTGGCTCATCTGCCTCTCTAAAAAAATACTGCCCGGTTCCCGGTATGCAGAATCCGTATGGCACCTGTGCCGCATGGTCAACTGCCTATGCCGGGCGCACCATCATTGAAGCAGAACGGAAAGGATGGACGAGCCGGTCTCAGATTACCGCCAATGCCTTCTCCCCCATGTTCATTTATAAAGCCAACAATCCCTCCGACAATAGCTGCAACCAGGGAGCGCATCCGGCCGATCTGCTGACACTCATGCAACGTACCGGTGTGCCGCTGTACAGTGACTATCCGACCTATTGTAAGATCCCGGAATCGGCTGATTATTCCAAAGCCCGGCCGAATGCCATCAGTTCACTGCAACGGCTTTTTTTTCATGAGCCCTATACCGGAAATGAAGTAACGACTCCGGAAATACTGAAGATCAAAAAATCGATCGAAGATGGAAATCCGGTCATCATCTCCTTTGTCTGCCCGCCCAGTTTCCAAAATGCGGGAGAAATATGGCAACCCTGGGAAAGTCCACTGGTGATCAATAACACCATGCATGGCCGGCATGCGGTATGTGTGATCGGATATGATGACGACAAGGCCGGCGGAGGTTTTGAGATCATGAACAGCTGGAGTACAAACTGGGGACTCGGTGGTTTCACCTGGATCCCTTATTCAGTGTTTAGAAAATTCTGTTATGCAGCCGTTGAATTGGGGAAATTTGAAGAGGAAGGCACACTCACTAAGCTGAGTGGTTCAGTTCAGATACTGGACCCTTCCAATACAGAAATTAAAGCCAGCCGGATAGCCAATTATCACTACCGGCTGACCACAGCATTGAGCAGTGGCTCACGATTCAAACTTTTTGTAAATAATACGGAGCCGGCGAATATGTATGTGATAGGCGCCGATAACAGGGGCAACTACTCAACCCTTTTCCCATATAACCGTTCGGTGAGCCCCTTCATCAATCATCCCCGATCCACGATTGCCATCCCTGCTGAAGACAAGCATATCCGGCTGGACAACAATACAGGTAAGGATTTTATGCTGGTCATTTATACCAAAAATCCGGACTTTGATATAAACGGACTTATCAGCCAGCTGCAAAACGCCCAGGGCAGCTTTCCGGAAAAAGTAGCCACGGTGATGCGTTCAACGATCGCCAGTAATAAAACGATCTACACCCCTGATAAAATATCATTCGTGTCTGTGGAAGCACAAAAAAGTGATGTTCTGCTGTTGATTGAAATTGAACACAACTGAGTCCCTGAAACCGGGCCGGTCAGACTTCAACTCCAGTCCCGCCGTTTACAGTCGGAATATGAATCCGACCCTCCTTGTAAATGCTCATTGTTCAATAAAAAAAGGTCTCGTGTTGAGACCTTTAGTTGTACCGGAGAGCAGACTTGAACTGCCGACCTTCGGGTTATGAATCCGATGCTCTAACCAGCTGAGCTACCCCGGCAACGGGCGGCAAAAATAGCGATTTCGCGGAAATTGACGAAATGAAATTTGGGACTTTTTTACACAAACTTTCAGGCTAACTCCTTGTCAGCCAAGCCCGATCTCCTGGTGCTGTTCCGGGATCTCTACATCCAGGAAGCCCTTCCGGATAAGCCGCTGTTTAAAATCCTGCTGCACGTCAAACTCCCCGTGCACCAGGAATAACTTAGCCACCTGGCGGGGATCCTGACAGGCCAGCCACTGGCTCATATCTTCATAATCGCCATGCGCACTCATACTGCGCACGGCGCCGATCTCAGCATGCACTTCATGCAAAACCCCGAATATATTCACTTCCTTATCCCCCTTCATCAGGCGCCCTCCCAACGAACGGGGCTCGCAATAGCCGGTCATCAGAATGGTATTATGGCTGTTCTCAATATTGTTACTGATATGGTGTTTCACCCGGCCTGCATCGGCCATGCCACTGGCGGAAATGATCACCATTGGTCCATCCTGAAAATTGAGCAGCTTGGACTGCTCTACTGATTTGATATATTTCAACCCTTCAAAAGCAAAAGGATCCTTATCCGTCTGCATGATCTTCTGGATCGTTTTATTGAAGTACTCCGGATACTTCTTCATGATCTCCGTGGCTTCTATACTCAACGGACTATCGACATAATAAGGCACCGCCGGCAAGCGGTTTTCGAGTTCAAGTTGATTCAGAGAATAAAGAATTTCCTGCGTACGCCCCACACTAAAAGCGGCCATGATCAGCTTTCCCCTCTTCTGCACACAGGCTTTTTCGATCCACTCAAGCAACATATCGGGCGTGGTCACATGGGTGTCGTGCAGACTGTTGCCATATGTCGATTCCATGATGATATAATCCGCCTGCGGAAAATCTTCCGGCGATTTTAAGATCGCATCCCGGTAACGGCCGATATCTCCGCTGAATGTGATCCGGGTCTCCTTGCCATTCTCCGTTATTTTCAGGTGTACACAGGCACTGCCGATGATATGACCGGCATCCGTAAACATCGCCTGCACGCCTTCCATCACTTCAAACCATTTTCCGTACTCCGCTTCCACGAGATAGTCCACCGCTTTCTTCGCATCCTCCACCGTATACAATGGTTTCAGGTAGGGCTGCCCAGCCGCCGCCCTGCGCTTATTGGTGTACTTCACTTCATCCTCCTGGATCTCCGCCGAATCTTCCAATAACACGGACGCCAGTTCGCTGGTACCATGGGTACAGAAGATCTTGCCGCGAAACCCATCCTTGATGAGCTTTGGCACCAATCCACTATGATCGATATGGGCATGCGACAGGATCATCATATCGATCTCTCCGGGTTCAAAACCAAATTGACGGTTCATCATATCCGTGTCCTTCCCCAATCCCTGAAACATCCCGCAGTCCAGCAATAGTTTCTTCCCGTTCTTTAACGTAATGACATGCTTTGATCCGGTTACTGTGCGCGCTGCGCCGTGAAAGGATATTTTCATAATTTATTATTTAAAAGTTGTCGGATGTCAGGAAACATCCCATTAAGCGAGAAGCAAGAAACCAGAAGGGAACAGCCCCTCCTTACAACTATATGTTCAATTTACGTCAGCGTACTTCGTGCCCCGTACTTCGTACTTTGAATGACCATGTAATCCAGAACTCAGCTACTTTCTCCCCTGCTTTATTCGTTCCAACAGATCGGGCTCTCACGGTCCTGGCTTCTCCTGTCTCCATTGTTTCATCAATCGCCGTCCGGAACAAATCACCATCTTCACATACAAAAGAGGACCGGTCTGTTGCCTTCTTAAAATACTCCGACTCCACTTTCACCACCAGCATCGACACGCCCGGTTGCCGTTTGTGGATCTCAGCGAGGGCCAGTACCCCGGTACTCATTTCGGCGGCCATACTGAGACAGGCGAAATAGGTGGACCGGAACGGATTTTGCGATAACCACTTATACGGCACCGTTACCACTGCTTTCTGATCATCAATATGCCGGACCCTTACCCCGCTGATAAAAGCCGCCGGCAGTTTAAACAGCAGATACAACCCGAATTTCAAGGGATGTGTGACCAGACGTACAAACTCAGCACGGTGCGGATTCATCGTTTTATTATTCTTTATCAAATGAAACAATCATGGCTACCGCCTTGTTGTCGTTGGCATCCACTTTGAAATAGATAGTCCCGTCAGCGGTATTGTTATACCGGGCCGAACGGATCTGGATAGTGCGCAAGGCTTCATTTACTTTACCTGCAAATCCGGACTGGCTACTGTTGCTGATCGCCTCGTTGAGCCGGGCATAATCCAGTTCATCCTTGCTGACCACAATGGCCATATAGTCGCGGGTGCCGATACTGTCCGCTTCAAGTGATTGGGCCCTGGGGAATAAACGATAGCCCGTAATACCACAGTAAGGCGAGTGTTTCGAAACCGTTTCATCCTTTTTCTTATATGGAAAGAGTACAAAACTTTTCCCATCCGCTTCCTGTCCGAAGATATAGATATAACACTCGGTCTCATTCCTGATTTCCATTTTAAAGCGGGTGCCCACGGCAATCGGGGAAACGGTCTGAAACGTATTACCTCCAGAAGACCGCAACCGGATATACTCTTTATTGGCGTTATTTACCAAACCGATCGAACATTCCAGCGGTATATTGGACACCGCTGTCCGTTTCGGAAGCGGATCGATCCCATACGCTTCGCGTACATAGGTCTTGAAGTCTCTGTACTTCACCCAGGCCACTCCATTATTGCCCCACTCAGGTCCCCAACTGTTCATGATCTGAAAGGCACCCCCAAACTTGCGGTCATCATACCCGATCACACACATCGCATGTCCGCCCATGCCCATCTGCGAAGCATCCATTCCGGAAGGTTGCCACAACTCCTTGCCCATCATATCCTGCATAAAACTTTGTCCAACCATCATACCAATGGCCACCGGTGCATCCTTGGCCAGGTGTTCCTTGATACCCCGTACACTGATCTCATTTATATTATCGCCATTGGTGATCCGGGTAAATCCATGGATCACGTTTTGCCGGCCTAATTGCACTTCTGACGAATTGGGAGCCCGTTCACAATCCTGATCATTATACGGATATTGCCGGAGAGCCACCCCACCGTTCTTCTGCATGGCTTCCATGGCCCGTTGC
>CALRQQ020000254.1:0-5634 GCA_943370345.1 Chitinophaga pinensis | reverse complement strand
AATGAAATGCTGAATGAGGAAACGATTGAAAATGATAAAAAACTGATGATCTACCGCGTCGTGCAGGAACAGGTAAATAATATCATCAAATATGCTGAAGCCCGCAACGTACATATAAAGCTGGATAATACCAGCACCCGGGAGGTACTGATCACCGTTAAGGATGACGGTATAGGATTTGATCCCCAACAAGTAAAGACCGGCATCGGTCTCCGTAATATTCAGAGCCGGTTGCAGGTATACAATGGAAGCCTGACGATTCATTCAGCCCCGGGTCAGGGATGCCTGCTGGAAGCTAGTTTTCCTGCCTGAGTAAAAAGACAATAGCACACAGCCAGAAGTTAATTGGATACTTGCTGAAATCTGCTGCGCATGCATGATAAACATTGAATGATCCTCATAGAATAATTAATTACTATGCAAGTACTGAATAATCAGCTGCCCCTTTAATTCCCGCTGAACGTTGTTACATCCACACTTGATAATTGCTTACTTTTAAATATCAAATTATTTCTATGAGACTGCTCCCTGTTGTATTGCTAACTTTCTTTCTTCATTTCTGCGGAAGTCCACGGCATTTAAACCCGGACAAAGGAACCCGTATCCTCACCGGGGCCGAACAGACCGAAAAATATGTACCCCTGCTTAAAGGGAAAAGAGTTGCTATCATGGCCAATCCCACTTCGGTGATCGGAACCACACACCTGGTGGACAGTCTGCAAAAACGAGGAGTGAATATTGTAAAGGTTTTCGGACCGGAGCATGGATTCCGTGGCAATGCCAGTGCCGGTGTGCATGTGGCAGATGAAACGGATCCGGTAACAGGCATTCCGGTGATCTCGCTGTATGGACCAAAGAATAAACCGTCCAAACAAGACCTGGCGGATGTGGATATTCTTCTGTACGATCTTCAGGATGTTGGCTGTCGTTTTTATACCAATATCAATGCCCTGGCCCGGTTGATGGATGCCTGTGTTGAAAACGGAAAAGAAATGATGATCCTTGACCGGCCAAATCCAAATGGTTACTTGGTGGATGGGCCTGTACTGGACATGAAGTTCAGATCCGGGATCGGCATGTTCCCGATCCCGATTGCGCACGGATTGACCGTTGGAGAATTTGCGCAAATGGTAGACGGAGAGGGCTGGCTGACCAATAAGGTCAAATGTCCGCTCACGATCATTCCGGTAGCCAATTATACGCATGACATGCCCTATACCCTGCCTGTAAAACCCTCTCCCAATCTCAATACGCAGCAATCGATCCTGCTCTATCCTTCCACATGTTTATTTGAAGGAACCTATCTCAATCACGGAAGGGGTACTTATTTCCCGTTTACGGTATTGGGCAGCCCTTCACTAAAAGGGAAATTTGATTTTAGTTTTACCCCTACCGGTATTAAAGGAATGTCCGAAACACCCTTATTCATGGACCAGGTCTGTTATGGCCTCGATCTCCGGAATTATGATGTGGCCCTGCTGCGAAAATCAAAACAGATCAACCTGCAATGGATGATCGAACTGTACAACGCGTCGCCAAATAAAGAACAGTTTTTCGACAGCAAACTAAGCAGGGAGATGGGGGTGATCGAGAAACTGACCGGTCATGCATTGTTCCGTCAGCAGATCACAGAAGGCAGAACTGAACAGGAGATCCGGGCAAGCTGGGAACCAGGTTTAAGCGAATACAAAACCATGCGGAAAAAATACCTGTTGTATCCGTAATTCAAACAATCGTTCCATTTTCCACTACACTGTTACATCGATTACAGCCCGGGACCCGGGCTTTTTTACTGCATTTAATCCCCAATCTGGCATGCACCTATGATACAGGTCATAGGAGATAATGACTAGTAACAGTAACGCAGCCATTTTTACATGGAACCACTTATTACCTGTAAAGGTAATTTACGGAATGGTAGTTGAAGTACTACCATTAATTCATTGAATATTCTACTTCGTAGATCTCCTTTCTGCAGTTACTTTGTATCAGCAAACAACCAATATCCCCGCTGCACAATGAGCGGAAAAAAGAAAAGCCGGCTGATCCGCATCCAATGAAAAAACCGTATCACATGAAAGACCATGATCGAATCGTATCCGTTGAAAAAACCAGTCCTTGAAAACCGTAAAGATCCGTACCTGTAGAAAAACACCAGCAAATCCGAACCCGTGAAAAAAACTAAAACCCGTATCCCTGATCAACCATCCGTACTTTAAAAAAAACAACATGGCAACAGTCAATCTGAGCAACCATACACCAGACAACGGGATCTCGCTGCAACGGCTGGTAAATGCGTTGATAAACGTAAAGCTGGATAGTGTGGTGCGGAAACAAAGTTTCTTCATCAATGAAGTGCAGGGTAACCTGCCGCTCAATGCAGACCGGAACATCGTGACCAACGTGCTCGACTCACTGATCCAGAACGTACTCAATGAAACAAACAGTAGTTGTATACGGATCTCGGCAAAAGAATACAGCCAGGTATTGCTGATCCATATATACGACAATCATGAAGCGGACTACACAGCGGAAAATGTAGTATCCGAGAAAGTCAGGGTTGAGGCTAATAAAATAGGTGGTTTTGTGGGTATCACACGCCATCAGAAAAACCAGACTGTCATCGCGTTCAGTTTTCCGAATGTACCTGTAGCCGCCTGAGGCGTATACAAACAATTGCTTCATTCCGAACAGATAAAAAGGGTAACCTGAGAAGGGCAACCCTTTTTGTTTTTATTACCGGTAAAAAAACAACCCCTCTACCCGAAAAAAAGCCCCGTTTTTTGTTTTATACGGTGGCCCCCGCCAGACCATTTTTCTTATCTTGGCCCCTCTTTATGTTGATCAGATACAGTTTATTGTTATTTATTTGCTTTTCAGCGGTCCGGGCTACCGGTCAGGATGCGGCTGTATTCCGGCCTGATTCCAGCCGACGTGAGATCAAAGCTCAATCTATCCGGCAAACCATAAAGCTGGATGGTAAACTGGATGAAGAAGAATGGAAACTGACAGGCCCTTCTCCCTTTTTTACACAGGTTGAACCACGGCAAGGGGAAGTACCCAATTTCAGCACATCCGTTAAAGTGCTGTATAACCGGCAATTCCTTTATTTCGGCATCTTCTGCCGGGATTCTCTGGGGAAAAAATCCATCCGGGCTACCGATTTTAAACGGGATTTCAATACCCGTCAGCATGACCATATCGGACTGTCTTTCGATGGGTTTAATGACCAACGGAATTCTATGGCGCTTTATACCAACGCATATGGCGTGCAACGTGACCTGCTGAACTTTGATGATATGTACACGGATCTGGATTGGGACGGACTCTGGAAAGTCAGGACCACCCGTACAGATTCTGGCTGGTATGCGGAATTGGCGGTGCCCTGGCAAACCCTTCGGTACCCACGCAAAAAAGACAGTATCCAGGAATGGGGTTTTAATGTATACCGGAATCGCAGGTTATCCAACGAGATCAGTGCATTTTCCGCTTATCCAAGATCATTCTCTTTTTTAAGAATGGCCTATTCGGGCAAACTGACCAATCTGGAACCCCCTCCACCGGGTCGAAACCTGCGAATTCAACCATATATACTCACTTCGTACGACCGCTATAAGAACAATACAAACGTCACCGAGCCGGGAAAAACGGCGTTCCGTTACGGGGGTGATGTCAAATGGGCGATTACCCCGCACAGCATCCTCGATCTGACTTTCAATACTGATTTTGCCCAGGCTGATGCAGACCGGCAGGTAAATAATGTAACCCGGTTTTCTGTATTCTTTCCGGAGCGCAGACAATTCTTCCTGGAAAATGCCTCCCTGTTTGGTACAGGTGTGGCACCTTCCGAAGATCTTTCCGGGGGCAGTATGCGTATTCAGCCTTTCTTCAGCCGACGGATCGGATTAGATAACAATGGCAATCCCATTCCTATCGACGCCGGCGGACGGTTTGTTTACCGCTCAGCCAGAAACAACCTGGGGGCGATGGTAATGCATCAACAGGGGTCTTCCGTCATGCCCGCTACAGATTTCTTTGTCGGGCGTTTTTCCCATAACCTCGGCCGGTTGAACCGGATCGGCGGACTCATCACCGCCCGTAATAACAGCCAGGGGCATAATATTGTAAGTACCGTGGACGGATTCTTCCGTCTGAGTGAATCGCACCAGCTGAACATGATGGTTTCGCATTCAGGCACAAGTGCCACAGGCAAACAAGGACTGTCCGGATTTGCCCAGTACTATTTTGTAAACAATCAATGGAAGATATGGTGGACCCAGTCATTTGTTACCAAGAATTTTAACCCGGAAATAGGCTTTGTATCCCGTACCGATGTGATCGCCACCACCCCGGGTGTATTCTGGTATTACAGAGGAAAAAAGTTACCCTTCCCTAAACTGATCCGGGCATTTGAGCCCGGCGCCTGGTTTGAAATGTATCACCAGGCTTCTACCGGTAAGCTGATCGAACGAACCGTCTCCTTCAACCCGGTCTGGTTCAATTTCCAGCAAGGCGGCTTTATCGGTTATATTGTTAACCACAGTTTCCAGCGGCTGACCGATACCTTTTCCCCTGTCGGGATCGATATCATAGCCGGCGACTATAACTATTTCAATCACCAGATCTATTACAGTACTGACCCTTCCCGAAAAATAAGCGGAGGCATGGATATCAGTTTCGGTGATTACTTCAACGGACATCTTACCACCACAAATACAAGAATACAGGTCTCCCCTTCCCCGCATTTCAATATGCAGGCGCAATATAACCGTCTCCAATTCGAGGCTGTAGGCACGCCTGCCATAAGTAAAAAAGTGGAGCTTTATACGATCTCAGGTCGTTTTGCTTTAAATCCAAGAATGCAGGTGATCGGTTTTTACCAGTTGAATTCAGAAAACAGTCTCGGCAATTATAACCTTCGGTTCTCCTGGGAATACCAGCCGCTTTCTTACATCTATGTAGTATTCAATCATCGCGGATTTGACAATGTACAAGCCAAACGGCAAACAGAAGACCATTCCATTATCAAGCTCAGTTACCTGAAACAACTCTGAGACCCCTTCGTATTCAACTGCACAACGGGGAGACCCGTCAAGCCGGCATGAGCAGGATCATTGTTTACGGCTGCTTTATTTGTTCATATTTGTCAAAGACGATATTTGGTTCTTTGATGAGGAAGGAATTTATCAACCGGTAAATACTTTTTTATGCCCACCCGTTTTGCAAAAAATAACAGCCCGCTGCTGATTGCGGCCGGTTTACTGTTGTTGCTGCTCTCCTGTCATCGCTATTTCATGCCGGTACAACAGGACACCGGTACCCCGGCCATCACTGGCAATTTCATAGCCGCCAACAGCATCCAGAAATATTTTATTTTAAGAAAAGGTACGCTAAGCATTGCCCTGCACGAGATAACAGTGAATCAGGAGACAATGACTCTCAGCGGCCGGCTGGCCGCGGTGCAGCCTATTCACCGCTTATACCTCGAAGCTGAGAAGAATAACATGAAATACAAAGACGGTGAAAGCGGGGCAATCCTGAATGAAGTGCATATTTTTCTGACCAATAATATAAAACTGGATACAGCTGGAACCATTACCCTTCCCCTTGACCAGATTGTGAAAATTGAGGTCA
>CALRQQ020000253.1:0-5644 GCA_943370345.1 Chitinophaga pinensis | reverse complement strand
ACGGGAGGGACCGACTTCGGTAAAGTCCGCAGCAACAGGGGCCAGCATCATCAGGCCTGATGCCTTTGTCACATCCTGTAAAAACTGTCTGCGGTTTGGGTTTTTGTGGCGCATGCAATTCGTTTTTGTATTTGGATTCCGGAGTTTCTTTTCCATCCGGGTTGAAAATAAATGTAACTAATTTTGACTGAACTACTATCCGGCAGCTACCCGCGTATTTCAATAAAAAACTGCCGGCCAAACAGCGGTTTGGACGGATCAGGCAGGTGGGAAATGACTAAAAAAGAAGGAATTGGGGCTCCGGACCTGATAACTTGGCATATTTCCCGAACTTGTACGAAGTTTGCACACTGAATCTGCATTTCATTTTTCGCCTCAACTCCTTTTATGAAGATATTAGTTAAATACCTCAGGCCGTATAAATGGCTGGTAGGACTTGTTTTACTCCTGGCCGCGATCAATATCGGTTTTTCGCTCATTGATCCGATCATCCTGGGTAAACTGGTCAATCTGGCCAATCACTATACCAACCACCCTGCAACCTACGATGCTGATAAGTTTTTCTGGTCATTTTCAGCGGATCCTTACTATGGAGTAGCCGCCTTACTGCTGGCCTCTATTTCGGTAGCCATGATCAGCCGGATCGCGAAAGCTTTCCAGGATTATTTCCTCAACCTGATCACACAAAAATTCGGCGCCACTGTATTTACGGAGGGATTGCAACATGCCATGAAGCTCCCGTACCAGGAATTTGAAGATGCCCGCAGCGGGGAAACACTGAGTGTGCTCCAGAAAGTCCGGATCGATACTGAAAAATTTGTGGCTTCCTTTATCAATGTTCTGTTCCCGGTCATTATCGGTATCCTATTCGTTGCCGTGTACGCTACTTCTATTCACTGGAGTCTGCCGCTGATCTATTTTGGCGGGATATTTCTGCTTACCATCATTTCAAACCTGCTGAGTAAAAAAGTAAAGACGATCCAGAAGAAGATCGTGGGGCAGACCACTGCACTTGCGGGTGCCACCACCGAATCCCTGCGCAATATTGAGTTGGTCAAAAGTCTCGGGCTGACCCAGCAGGAAGTATCGCGGCTGAATAAAAACACCTTCAAGATCCTCGGACTGGAACTGACCAAAGTAAAACGGATACGCAGTATCAGTTTTGTCCAGGGCACATTTGTGAACACTTTACGCCAGGTGATCCTGTTCATGTTGCTTTGGCTGATCTTCCATAACCGGATGGATGCCGGACAACTCGTCACCATGCAGATCTTCTCCTTCTTTGTTTTTGGTCCGTTGCAGGAGATCGGCAATATCATTCTGACGTATCGCGAGGCACAGGCATCGCTGGAGAATTTTGCCAATCTGATGAAGAAATCACCGGAACCAACGGCGGCCAATCCCAGTCACCTTGGAAAAATTGAAGCCCTTGAATTTGACCATGTGGCATTCAAACATCATACAGCTTCACAGAATGCCATTAATGACATCAGTTTTGCAGCAAAGACCGGTGAAACAATTGCTTTTGTTGGGCCTTCCGGTTCAGGCAAGACCACACTGATGAAGCTGCTGGTTGGTCTGTATCGTCCGCAGCAGGGAAGGATCCTTTACAATGGGATGGATGAGAACAGTATTAATTTTGAGGACCTGCGCAATCAGATCGGATTTGTGACCCAGGATACGCAATTGTTCTCCGGTTCGATCCGGGAGAATTTATTATTTGTGAATCCATCCGCCACAGAAGAAGAGCTGGAAGATGTATTAAAGAAAGCCTCCTGCCAGAACCTGCTGGCCCGTGCGGAAAAAGGGCTGGACACGATGATCGGTGAGGGGGGCTTGAAATTATCCGGTGGTGAGAAGCAACGGTTATCCATTGCCCGTGCCTTGTTACGTAAACCTAAACTCTTATTATTTGATGAAGCCACTTCTGCACTCGATTCGCTGACCGAGGAGGAGATCACTGATACGATACGGGATATTTCCAGAGAAGGCAACCAGGTGACGATCCTGATCGCCCACCGGCTGAGTACGATCATGCATGCGGACAGGATCTATGTACTGGAGAAAGGCGATGTGGTGGAAACCGGCAATCATGAAATGCTGCTGGAAGAAAAAGGATTGTATTATGCCATGTGGCGGCAGCAGATCGGAGAACGTAAAAACAGGGCCGCAGCAGTTTAAATTTTTTCTATGGGATTTTTTTCATTCTTCGGAAATGGCTCCTTAAAAAAAGCGTTACGGCAGGGAGCAGTCATTGTTGATGTACGTTCTGCCAGTGAGTATGACCGGGGCCGGATCCCCGGTTCATTGAATATCCCGGTTGACCGTGTCGGAGTGAGTGTACCCCGCATTAAAAACCTGGGAAAACCAGTTATTTGTGTTTGCGCCAGTGGTCACCGCAGCCGGATTGCTGCGAATACCTTGAAAGAAGCAGGACTGAAAGAGGTGTACAATGGCGGCAGCTGGGAAAAAGTATTGCGCCTTATTGAAGCCCTTTGATCAGGGATTCACTTTTACTTTCAGGGTCCGGCTGACCCCATTCAAACCATGGTCTTCATAAAACACACTGATGGTATAATCAGTGGAGGTGGTAACGGTTACCGGTGCCGATACACTGAAGTTGTACGATAAGATCCCGTGTATCTCATAGAGTTGTTCTTTCACGATCTCCCCGGTCACATCATTGGTAATGCGGATACTGCCCCGGTATAATACAAGGTTATCTGTAATGGTTCCGGTTACACTGATCGAAGAATTATTGGGATATACCTGGTTATTCAATGGAGTGATCACATTCAGCACCGGCCTGGTTGTATCGTCATCGGCAATCACATGGGGGCCTCCGCCCCCGGAACCATCATCGGTACTGCTGCCCGGTTTTGAGCAGGCGATCAGTACCCCGGATACGAAGCATAGTATGAATATGGACCGGAACAATTCCCGCATGGTTCAAATATATTGTATTCTTACTCTTTATTACCCGAGAGGATATCTGTAAAAATATTCCCTTTTTCAAGTTCCTCTATATCGCTCAGTTCCAGTTCAATGGCCTTGGTGCTCTGGATGATCTCTGCCAGAGAGATAAAGAGTGAAGCCAGCAGACTCAGCAGTGCCACGGCAAAAATGAACTCAGCCACACTGGCAGCTCCCCGGTACAGACTGTACATACAGCCCACACATCCCAGGAAACTGAATACACCCAATCCCTGCATATAACGGATCAGGTTGATACGCCGGCGCAGGTTCTTGATCTGCCACAGGATGATCTTCCGCTGATGCGTTTCCTTGAATTCATTATTCTGGTTCCTCGTCTCTATATACTCATCGTGTAATTTGCGTACCAGGTTGGCCAGGGCCAGAAAACGATTGGTATAAGCCAGTAAAAGCAGGGATATGGCCGGAAACAGTAGTGCCGGGGTGGTGAGGGTGATTTCCATGGCGTAAAGGTCGGGAAAACCGGTGAGTTGGCAGATGGCAGCTGTCACCCTGTGTGCCGAAGGATGAAGTAGGAGGTCATTCAAAGAAGGCAATGAATTTATTTGAGCTTAAACTCCAGTGGCACATTCAGTTTTACCGAGAAATTACGACCTGCATTAAATACCCCTGTACGTCCGGTTATCTGATTTTCCGCAGTATACTTCAAACGGCTCAGGTGATTCTGCCAGGCCACATTTCCTATATTCATTACCCCGATATGAAGACTGAAGATGGTTTTCTTTTTAGTATTGGTAAAGTCAGCACCCAGTCCTGCATTGAGCAGAAAATACCCACCGGTAGCTGTTTCGGTTTCATAGCCACTGAAGAAACGATCCTGTTTGAAGGTCTTATCACCTTCGAGCCGTGCATAAAAGTTACGGATCGACTTACCGGCTTTATTAAAGTCGGCGCGAAGTTCGCTGGTCCAGCGCGGAGCAGGGATCAGGGGCAGGTTATCACTGCCTGGCTTGTATCCATCCAGCAGATCATCAAAGCGTCCACGGACAAAGGAAAAATTGTTTTCAAAGTGCAGCCAGTGGATCGGATGCGGATGGATGTCAAGTGTAAACTCTAGTCCGGACAATTGTGCATTGTGCTGATCAAACCTGAATGCCATGATATCTTCGCCATCCACATTCACCAGCGAATCGCCGCCCGAGACGGATTCCAGCTTGCGGTAAAATATAAAATCATTGATGCGGTTATAAAAAGCAGATAACCCGAGGCTGAAATGTTCATAATCCAGGTCAATACCACCGTCCAGCTGAAGACTGGTTTCAGAAGTAAGGCTGGTGGAACCATATTCATACCGGTTGGTGCCTTCATGGGTACCATTACTGGCCAGTTCCGCTAATGTAGGTGCTCTGAAACCACGGGCCATATTCGCTTTTACGGTTACTTTCTCCGTAGGTTCATAACTCACGCCCAGACTACCGGAAACATTGGAGAAGTTCCGGGTAAATGCCTTGAATTTTTCTTCCGTGCCTTCAAAAAATTCTTTTCCATCCACGGAACGGTTATCAAAACGAAGTCCGCCACTTACTGTACCATATTTGAAGAAGCGCTGGAAATAAACAAATGCCCCGAAATCGAATAAACTATATTCCGGGATCAGTACTTCGGCTCCTTTGTTTTTATTCTGCTGTTGCATCCCGTTTATCCCGAAACTGGTATGCCATTCCTTCATTTCCGGCAATTGCCATTGCAGATTATAATTGATCGTTTTCAGGTCAAAGAATAATTCCTGTTCGTCCGGGTCTTCGGGGTTGCCGAATTCTTTCCGGAGATTCTGTTGGTAGCCCAGGTTGAGCTTCAAACGGCTTTTACCGATCGCAAAATTATTATCACTGACCAGTTTATTATGCTGTACCCGCTGATTCGGTATGAACAGTTTACGTGAATCCAGGTCTTTGTCCGTTGCAATCCGTTCAAGCGGTGTACCGGCATACAAGATGAACTTTCCGGTGGCATCATCACGGTCCCCCTCCACCAGTCCGAGCCGCTGGTCAAACCGGCTGAAGATAAGATGACTATATCCCCAGCTCTTATTGATACCCAGGTAACCGCCAAGGTTTTTTTCATTAAACCGGGAATTCAGCACCCGGCCATCATATTTGTTTTTATAATCACCTGCTGATTTATGAGAACCGTACATATTCCAGTTAAACCCGTTTTTATTGCCGGCAAAACTGATATTATTGGCCAGTAATCCATTGTTGGATTGGTAATTGCTCTGCCAGTTGGCCCGCAGGGATCCTTCCGGTGCCGGGACATTGGTGATAAAATTCACTACGCCGGCCAGTGCATCACTGCCATACATCAATGAGGCAGGACCTTTGAGTATCTCTACTTTAGAGACACTCATTTCGTCGATCTCGATCCCATGTTCATCTCCCCATTGTTGTCCTTCCTGCCGGATGCCATCATTAACCGTAACCACCCTGTTGGCGCCCAGTCCGCGAATGATCGGTTTGGAAATAGCCGGACCGGTAGACACCTGCGAAACACCGGGAACATGGCTTAATGCATCAATGATATTTCCTGAAGGAGTTTGTAATAACGTGGCTTTTTTCACTGATGTGACCGGCACCGGTGCTTTACGGATACTGGTGGCCCCGGATACGCCGGTGATGACAACACCCTGGTTCTCTACGATACGTGGGGATAG
>CALRQQ020000252.1:0-5656 GCA_943370345.1 Chitinophaga pinensis | reverse complement strand
GGTTAAAATATAAGATCGTTTTGATACTATTCACCAGCAGGTTCAGCAGGTAATCGTAACGGCGGATATGCGCCAGCTCGTGCAGCAGGACGGCTTCCAGTTGTTCCGGACTCAGATGATTGATCGCTGCGGCAGGCACAAGGATCATGGGTTTCAGAAAACCGATGGTCACCGGAGACCCCACATACTCTGATACCCAGATCTGCACTTTTTTGCGGATCCCCATCAGACCGGCATGTTGTTTAACATAGATACGCCAGTCCACCGAGATCTTGCTCAGTCCATAGGTCCTTATCACCTGCACATAACGATAATTACGGATAAAGCGGAGGACGGGAAGTATGAGAACGAGTAGATACAACCCGGATATCCAGGGCAGACTTTGCGGCAGCCAGTCATTATATACGAAAGCGGCCAACGGACTGCCGATCGTTTCACCAGCTGAGATATCGAGATATACTGTAATAAAATTGCTGACAAACCAGCCGAATCCGGTCAGCAGGAGGGCGCTGGCCAGGGTGGCACGTTGGGTGGCTTTTGCCTTTTGCAGGAAAAAACCAAGCATCTGGTAAACGATCCAAAGAAGGGCCATTTGCCAGAGACTGTTGAGCAAGGCCCAACCGAGGGATTGCAGCAGTTGCAGCGGCATGGTTTAACGTTTTTTAAGACTGTCGAGCAGGGCCTGGATGCGTTCCAGTTCCTCATCGCTGGCTTTATGGCTTTCATCCCCCAGCGCCTGGATCACCAGTTGGGTGGGGGAACCGCCAAAAAGATTATCGATCATCTTTCCCAGCAGGTGTTTCTGCGTCCGTTCTTTATTCACGGCCGCCTGATAAACATGGGTACGCATCGAATCATCCCTTTTCACGATCCCTTTTTCGTTCATGATCTGCATCAGCTTCAGGGTGGTGGTATAGCCCACATCCTTGGTCGAGGCCAGTAACTCATGTACTTCCCGTACCGTAGCCGTACCTTTTTCCCAAAGGATCTGGAGGATCTCCAGTTCTGATTCTGTGGGTTTTACCAATTTAGGTGCTGACATAAGACGAATTTTAAGCTAATGTACGAGTTTATTCGTAATTGCCAAATGGGAGCCACATTTTTAGTGATTTTTAACATTGATAGGACGGATGGGGGCTTTAAAAGTTACAGCAGGCAGAGAATAGAGAATAGAAAATAGGAAATGGGGTAGTGTGTAGGGTGAGTTTCATACTGGTTACAATATGTTCATTTTTTACTGAACTCTCTTATATTAGTAGAAAATAAAATACTTGCCATGCAACTTCACTTCAGATTTCAGTATTTGATTGGAATTGTCATTGTTTTAATCACGGCAAATGCCGTTCATGCACAGGACAGTCTTCGATTCCGTTCCATTCCATTTTCCCTGCATTGGGAAAACAAACCGCTGAGCTATAAGCTGGCCACTAATGGACTGACTATCGTAGCGGGTGCGAAGACGGATATGTTCCGGGATCCCAATGTGACCTACAATACGGACAATGCCCCTAAACTGCTCTTTACACCGGATAGTAATTTTATATTTTCTACCGGCATTCAACACAACTTCACCAGCAAATGGGATGGCGGAGCGATTGTGATTATTGAAGACAGTCTCAACTGGATAAAGTTCTGTTTTGAAAAGGATTATACGGGTACCCGCCGGGTGGTGAGTGTGGTGACAAAAGATATTTCGGATGATTGCAATTCAGTAGCCATCAATGGCAACCTGGTCTACTATAAAGTGGCCAAAGCGGATAATGTGATCACACTCTATTATTCGCTGGATAATAAGAAATGGTTTCTGGTTCGTCATCTGCAGTTCAATAATAAGAAACCCCTCAAGATCGGTTTCCTGTCACAATCACCAACTGGAAAACTATGCACGGTACAGTTTACCGGTATCCGGTATCTGGCGAAGAAGATCAGTGATCCGTATGTGGGGGAGTGAGAAGAAAATAGAAAATAGAAAATAGAAAATAGAAAATCAGAGAGTAGAGAGTTGGGAGTGGATAATACTATAAAATCCTGCTTTTAGGGGAGTACGGAGTTGATACTAATAACACAGATTTGTTGACTTTATTATTATTCTTGAACCAAAACCATAAGATATGCCTAAGTATGTGATCGAACGCGAAATCCCGGGTGCCGGTAAACTGACATCCGAACAACTACATGGAATTTCCCAGACCTCCTGCGGTGTACTCAGCAACATGGGGCCGAAGATCCAGTGGCTCCACAGTTATGTAACGGGTGACAAGATCTATTGTGTGTATATCGCACCTAATGAAGAAATGGTCAGAGAACATGCCAGACAGGGAGGTTTTCCGGCTAACCGTGTCAGTGAGGTTGTGACAGTGATCGACCCGACCACGGCCGAATAAACCGAAACGGGAACAACATACAATCATTCATCAGATTGTAATGCAGAAAAACCCGGCAGTGCTCATTCCTGCCGGGTTTTTCTTAATTTCAGTATTGTACAAGGACCAGACCAACGAACCATTGAAACCTGCAGATAATACTCCTACCGGACAGATCCCGTTCCAACTGAATAAGGTGGATAAGATCGACCGGAAAGAGATCGTCAGTATGTTATACTTTTCCCGGGAAAATGTGATCATCTCCACGCGCCGTACCCATATCGTAAAATACCGGGAGATCAATGGGAAGTTGCTGAAAATATTACGGGATGAGTTTAATTTGTAATGACAGGTTATGCTCCTGTAAAAGGATACCTGAATAGACTAATTTTTAACGATCATGTATAATATTTCGTATTTCAAAGAAAACAATAAACAGGCAGTACTGGATTTTATCGGGCAATATCCGCTGGCTTTCCTGACAGGCAGCTTTCTTTCCGGCGAACAGGTGGCCACCCAGGTGCCCGTGATATTGGTCGAAAAGGATGGGGAACTCTGTTTGCAGGGACATATCATGCGGAATACCGATCATCATAAAGCGTTGCTGGAAAACCCGAATGCCTTGCTGGTCTTTACCGGACCAAACTGTTATGTCAGTGCATCCTGGTACAGCAACCCGCAGATCGGCTCGAGCTGGAATTATATGAGTGTACAGGTGAAAGGGGAGCTGCGTTTTATGAGTCCGGATGAACTGGTACAATTCATGCGTCTTTTTACGCTGAAATTTGAGAAAGGCAACGAGGCGTCGCCTACGATTTATGATAACCTGTCTCCTGACTACACAAGTAAAATGATGCCCGCCATTGCCGGTTTTGAGATTAAGGCCGATCATATTGAAAATGTCTTTAAACTCAGTCAGAATCGGGATGAAGTCAGTTATAATAATATCATCAACCGGCTGGAAGCCATTGGAGGCGACAGTGCCCGGATCGCGGAAGAAATGAAGAAACGGAAAGAGCAGCTCTTTCCACCGGGCAGTACCTGGGATGCAGGTAAGTTTGATTCATGACATCAGCTTCATTTCTTATACTCAGCAAACCATTATTCACCTCAAACCATTAACCATGTCTTCACCTTCCCGTCGTCAGTTTATCCGGTCAACTGCCATCGGTACCGGTATTCTCGGTGTACTTCCGTTAAACGTTTTTTCCAGCGGGATACCCGTTGATGAACGTCCCAATGTGATCGGCCCCCGTGAGGGCTTCAGTCCGCAGGTAGGGACCCTGCTTTCCATGATGACCTGGATGCGGGAAGCTGTACTGGGTTCTGTTGGTAAAATGACCATGGAACAACTGGATTACCTGCACGATGATAAATCCAATACCATCGGCAGTATGCTTTTTCACCTGGCGGCCACCGAACGATTTTACCAGATCCATACATTTGAAGGAAAGAAATGGGGCGATTGGTCCAAGGCCGATGATGAACGATTCGGTATAGCCATGGAGTTAGGTGAGGAGGCCCGCAAAGCCATTAAAGGGCATGACCTTAAATTTTATCTGGATACATTAACGGAAGTTCGAGATCATACCATTGCAGAATTTAAGAAGCGCGATGATCAATGGCTGATGAGCGTAGATGAAAAATGGTTCTGGGGACCCACCAATAATTACTGCAAATGGTTCCACGTCTGCGAACATGAATCGAATCATAACGGGCAGGTGAAGTGGATAAGAGGAAGATTGAAAAAATAGTCAGTAGTCGCCCTTCGATGCGTCCCGCATGATATTTGTCAATACCCCTATAGAATATCTTTTGCGGGACTACTCACGATGACATGAACATTTCGCTTCGTATGGATAAAAGAACAAAATATTTAACCCCGAAGGGGTGACATATTCATAACCCCGGGTGCCACTCCGGGGTTATTTAGGAAAATGAGTACTGCACAATGTTTAGTTTTAGCATAATTTAATAAGGCAGTTGGGTAACAACCTGTATTTTCTACACATATATTTCATATCTTTTACAAGTTGGGTCCTGAACTGGACCCATTAATCAAAACCATTAACTAACCTTGATCCATAGGAATCACTAACTGTACGGGTCTGAAGCTTTGTACCGTGGTTATATGCACCGAAGGATTAAAAAAAACCTGCGTATGTTAAAAGTCCTCATGACCGTGTTCTTCAGTTTATTGATCCACCTGGCAAACAGCCAGGAAGCATTAAAGAAAACAACCCCCGGCACTATCTTTTTCTCCAATCAGCCTTTTGGTAACAGCAGTGCCGGAAGTAAAAAAAGTTTCAGTTCAGGAGAATTTATTTATGCCCGATTGGAGTTATCGGACAAAACCCTGATGGAAGCATTTCGCCTTCCAAAAGACGGGGAGTCGTCCATGTCCAATAAAAAGGATTGCTTTTTGCATTACACCGTTACTGTCTTTAAAGATGGTGAACAACAGGGACAGCCGAATTTCTGGGAATTTCTGTATGTCTGGGCAAAAGAAAAAAATAACAAAGGATTCAATTTTGATGTTTTGCCAGAGCCGGCAAAATCCACCAGTATGCTCTGCGGGATAGAGGATTTCAGTTCCGGTATTTCAGCCGGTCCGCTTTACCATATTATCAACCAGGAACGTTTCCCGGAAAATGGCGAATATACCATACGGGTTAAATTATTCCAGCAGACTTTGAACGATTGGGGTAAGCTGGATGAGGAGGAAAAATGGCCTGTTATGGAAGAGGAATTCACTTTCAATTTTGATGCAAAAGATGTAAAAAAACTTAAAACGAATGGCGATGTGGCTGGTGAACTGATCATGGAAAACGCCTATCACCTCGATAAAATGCCCGACTGGTTTTACCAGGTCTCAAAAGTATCAGACCCCAAAGCAAGCCCGGCTATCATCAGTTCAGTTCTGAAACGGGATATTCCAACCAAGAATATACTGAAGTTCAATATCGCGGAATTCTCAGGGCCATTATGGGTTGTCCAAAAGGATGATTACGGTTTTATCCTTGGGCGATACATGATGACCAGTGTAAACATCGCATACAAACGGGATGGTAAATGCTATGTAGGCTATGTCCGGTTATACGAACCATACGAAGGGAACGGTACTTACGGCACACTTCGTGTGCGTACAGAATCCAGCAGCTTCCATCCAGACTTCTGGCTGGATTGCAGCCTGGTTAAATAATAGTTCCTTGTTTTCTGCCAGACTTGCCCGGAAACGGGTAGGGTGTCACGAAAATAGCCCCGGGTGCAAACCCGGGGCTATTATTTTATGT
>CALRQQ020000251.1:0-5662 GCA_943370345.1 Chitinophaga pinensis | reverse complement strand
GATACCTGTTGAAGGGCTTGCTTTACTGATAGGGGTCGATCGCTTCATGAGTGAAGGAAGAGCCGTGATCAACTTTATTGGGAATACAGTAGCTACAGTCGTGATTGCGCGGGTGGAAAACGACATTGATGCCGGTTGTTATATGAAGGTGGTTGAAGGAAAGCAGGATCCGCCGGATAGCGGAGTATATGGAGATGTCTGATACACGGTTCGCCGGGTTATTCCGTAATTTTCCTACTATATCAGTCCTTTTGCTCCCGTTTATACGATTATAATAACGGATATTTCATTGGGGATTTCCATTACAGCATTTTCAAACTGTCAGCTATATTTATGCTTTAATTCGACATTATGAAAAGCAGAATAATTTTAGTTCTTGTATTGGCAACAATCATTTTTGAATCCTGTACCCGCGTGATGACCCCTTACCAGGCGGCCAATAATCCGCGTGGCAGAAAATGTGCAGTGATCCGTTAAGGGATCAAGCTCCCCCGAATACATTATTCACAGCGCCTTCCAGCATCGGGAACTTCTCCACCACGAAATTTTTGATGGCGGCGATCGCCAGCTTAGCCTGTTCATCGGTCAGTCCCGCTTCCGCTTTCAGTTTTTCCACTAATTCCTGCATAATATTTATTTAGGCATGCAAAATAAGAAAGGTCCGGCATTGGCCGAACCTTTTAAATTTTTTAAACCGGTTTACTTTCAACGTCTGGTTATGCCACTTTGAGCAGGCTGAGTTTGCTCTTGTCAAACTTCCGTTTGGCATACTCGAGGTCCAGTACAAAATGTGTTTCGCTGGAGGAAGGTAATTCGTACATCGCGTCTGTCAGGATGCCTTCACAGATACTGCGGAGACCGCGGGCACCCAGTTTGTATTCCATGGCTTTTTCTACCATGAAATCCAGCACATCATCCAGGATGGTGAGTTCAATTCCTTCCAGTTCAAACAGTTTACTGTATTGTTTGATCAACGCATTCTTGGGTTCTGTAAGGATCGCACGTAAGGTAATGGCATCCAGCGGATCCAGGTGGGTCACTACGGGCAAACGTCCCAGTAATTCAGGGATCAGGCCAAAGGTCTTCAGGTCCGTGGCGTTGACATAGCTCAGCAGGTTCTTCTTCATGTTGTCCTGCAGTTCCTTGTCCACATTGAAACCGATCGTATTGGTCTGTACCCGGCGGGCAATGATCTTGTCAATACCATCAAAAGCACCTCCACAGATAAAGAGGATGTTCTGGGTGTTGATCTTGATGAGTTTTTGTTCAGGGTGTTTACGTCCTCCTTGTGGCGGTACCAATACATCGGTGCCTTCCAGCAGTTTCAGCATTCCCTGTTGTACCCCTTCTCCACTTACATCACGGGTGATGGAGGGGTTATCGCCTTTACGGGCAATCTTATCAATCTCATCAATGTATACGATCCCGCGTTCCGCAGAAGTAACATCGTAGTTACATACCTGCAGCAAACGGGTGAGGATGCTTTCCACATCTTCTCCCACATAACCGGCCTCCGTGAATACCGTAGCATCCACAATGGCAAAGGGTACATTCAGCATACGGGCAATACTCTTGGCCAGCAGGGTCTTACCGGTACCGGTTTCCCCTACCATAATGATATTGCTCTTTTCGATCTCCACATCGTTGCCGGTGTTCAGATCGGATACTTTCTGTTGTAAACGTTTGTAGTGATTATAAACGGCCACCGCCAGTACTTTTTTCGCCTCGTCCTGGCCGATCGCATATTCATCAAGGAATTTCTTGATCTCAATGGGCTTCTTGACCGTCAGCTTAAATGAGGAACTGGTGCGGTCATCTTTGATGGTCAGTTCCTGTTCGATGATCTCCCGGGCATGCTCGACACAATTCTCACAAATATGCCCTTCCTGACCTGCGATCAGGATCTTAACTTCATCGCGGCTTCTGCCACAAAATGAACAATGTAATGGGTTTTTTGCCATAGTGCTTAACCTTATCTTAACCTTCTGCACATTTCAGCTTCAGGTAATATACAAAAATATAAAAAACCGCCGGTAAAAGGCGGTTTTTATTTCTAAATTTAGTATAAAGTCCTTATTGATAATAAGTTAAAGAGATTCAACCAGGTGATCAGCGATGCCATATTCGATCGCTTTCCGGGCATCCATCCAATAATCACGGTCAAAGTCTTTCATGATCTGTTCCACTGTTTTTCCACAATTTTTGGCCAGAATGCTGGCGCCGATCTCTTTTACCCGTCGGGTTTGCTCGGCCTGGATCTCCAGATCTGTGCTGACTCCCTGGATATAACCACCCAGAGATGGCTGGTGGATCATCACTTCTCCATGCGGGAAAATATACCGCTTGCCTTTCTGTCCGCCACTGAGCAGGATACTGCCCATTGAGGCGGCGAGGCCCATACAAATAGTGCTGACAGGGCTCTTGATCATCTGCATGGTATCATACATGACCATACCGCTGGTGACCACACCACCCGGACTGTTAATATAAAATTTTATCTCTTCACCAGGTTTGTCGGCATCCAGGAGCAGCAACTTGCTGACCACATCCTTGGCACTTTTATCATCCACCACTCCCCAGAGATAGACGGCTCTTTTTTCAAAGAAATAGCGTTCCAGTTTCTTGCTGAACATGCCCAGGTCGCTCTTGGGTTGCTCTTCCTTTTCTTCTTCATCTTCCATTTTCCATCCGAACACATTCGGGTCGGGGTATAATACGTTCTTACGGTTCATATTTGAATATTAAAATGTAAGGAATTAATCTTTTTTCTGTTTGCGTGGATTGGTCAGTAACACTTCATCCACTAATCCGTACTCTTTGGCTTCGAGGGCGGTCATCCAGTTGTCGCGATCAAAATCCTTCTCGATCTGATCAAGGGGTTTTCCGGTATGGATATTCACCACTTCATACAACTCTTTTTTCAGCTTACGGATCTCATTTACCGTGATCTCAATATCACTGGCCTGTCCGCCAATGGCCCCGCTGGGTTGGTGCATCATGATCCGGGAGTGTTTCAGGGCGGCGCGTTTTCCCTTCGTGCCGGCACCTAACAAAACACAAGCCATGGAAGCCGCCACACCGATACAGATCGTGGCAATATCCGGACTTACATACTGCATGGTGTCATATACGCCAAGGCCAGAGTATACACTGCCACCCGGACTATTGATATACATGTTGATATCACGGGAACGGTCAGTTGAATCCAGGAACAGCAACTGGGCTGTTACAATATTGGCCACTTCATCATTGATCGGGTAACCCAGGAAGATGATACGGTCCATCATCAGACGGCTGTACACATCCATCACGGCCACATTCATTGAACGTTCTTCAATGATATTCGGCGTCATCGCCGTTACCAGGTGCGAGGCATAGCTGTTCAGGGTATTACTGGAAACACCACGGTGCTTGACCGCGTATTTTTCAAATTCCGAATTAAACGTCATGTTTAGTAAGTTAATAAGTTAACAGGTTGACAGGTAGAAAAGGGGTACCCTTTTCATTGCAGTTTCTGTTCATCAAATATCCGTCCAAATGCCGGAACTGCAAAATCAATGACGGAATGACAGAAAAAAGCCGTTAGTTCAGGGTTCATTGTTGATTTTGCAAAAAAAATCCGGCAATCCTGCTTTCTTTTTATTTCAGACAGCAGTTCAAGACGAATTATCGGTTCATCTATAAAAAAAGAGGAATTGTTCTAAAACAACTCCTCTTCAACCATTTCAATCAATTTTCTTTCCTACTCCCCATTCTCCACGCTCAATCAATGATGGTGATGCTGATGTTCTTCCACCATTTTGGTGAATTCGTCAGCCGTAATATCGGTGTCGGTGGGTTTTACCTGACCGGCAGTCCATTCAAACATTTTCTGGGTCTGCAGACGGTTATAGGCATCTTCCACGTATTTACGGTCCTTCATCATTTTCTCCACATAGTCACTCACCCAGGGCTGATCATCCGCCAGGTTGGCACCGCCCATATAGCTGAACAATTGCTGTTTGGCAAAGGCACGTACTTCATCGGGATTTACATCGATGGCATTCTCCTGTACGATCTTGTCAGAGATCAGGGTCCATTTCAGCTGGCTCAGGAACTTGGGGAACTCTGCTTCAACTTCTTCGTCGGTTTTGGGGGTTTCACCCTGTGACTTCACCCATTTTTTGAGGAAGCCTTCCGGGAAATCAATTTTCGTTTGTTCTACGAGAATATGGAAAACCTGATCGTGGATCTGGTTGGTCGCCTGTCCGTTCCAGTAGGCCTGGATCTCTTCTTTGATCTTATTCCTGAAATCCGCTTCTGTTTTTACTTCCTGATTGGGATACAACTGGGTAAAGAATTCTTCATTGAGGTCTCTTTTCTCCAGTAATCCGATTTTAGTGATCTCAATTTTGAAGGTACGGTCACCGGATGCAGGATCTGCTTTGTCCAGACCCAGATCACCGGCGATCCACTCTCTTTCCTTCTCATCAAAAGCGGCTTTCAGAGAAGCTACTTCACTGTCGCCGGTTTTTTTCCCGGTCCAGTTCTTCCGGAATCCTTCAGCGAAATATTTTACCAGCACGGAATTATCTTTTTTGATCCCGCCTTCCACTTCCTGGCCGTTGGCATCAGTTTCGGTGAAAAGCAGATTCAGTACATGATCCTCGGATTGTACGGTTTCCTCATCCTTCATATTGCCATACCGGTTCTGCAGACGGGTGATCTCACTCTCGATCATTTCATCCGTCACGGTCACTACATACCGGGTGGTCTTTACTTTGCCAAGATCAGGCAGTTCGAAGGCAGGCTTCATGCCAACTTCAAAATGGAATGTATAGTCAAGGGGATTGTTTACATCCAACTGACTGAAATCCGATTCCAGGGGGAGGGGCTGGGCAAAAATATCCAGCTGCTCATTTTGCAGATAGCTGATCAGTTCCCGGTCTACAGATTTCAATACTTCATCAGTGAACAGGGATGGCCCATACATTTTTTTGATCAGTCCGGAAGGCACCATGCCTTTCCGGAAACCGGGGATATTCGCTTTTTTGCTGTACTCTTTCAACGCTTTTTCAAACGTCGGAAGGTAATCGGTCTTTTCCAGTTTAACGGTCAGCTTTTCGTGGAGCTGGCCGATGTTTTCTTTCGTTACTGTAGCCATGTTTGTTTATTTATGAGGCGCTCATTGCTGAGCGGATGCTAAAACTGTTCATTGAACATTGAGCATTGATTATTGAACATTTCATAAACGCGAAATTCCTGAATGTTCAATAATCAATTTTCAATTACCAATGTTCATTAAAGTCCGGATGGAGGGACTCGAACCCCCACACCTTACGGCATCAGATCCTAAGTCTGACGTGTCTACCAATTTCACCACATCCGGATAAAACTAAATTCCAAGAACCTAAGAAGCCAAGATCCAGATAAGCATCAATAATAAAATCCAAAAAAACCCCGAACCTCTTCCTAAAGGGTTGCAAAGGTAGGGCATTTTAGCCAATGGAATACCCCCGGCAAGGGACTTAATTTGAGTCAAAATGGCCGTTTGAAACCCTTTTTCTGCTTTTTAAATAAAATTTGTAGGTTTGGACGCTTGCCGCGATAAATCCATCCGGTGAAATACTACTGAAGGCTCGGTCTTCCCCTTAAAATTTGAATCCTGGATTAACTGGTGCAT
>CALRQQ020000250.1:0-5683 GCA_943370345.1 Chitinophaga pinensis | reverse complement strand
CCTGGACCCGCTGGTGGTGGGAGGGGAGTGCCGTCAATAAGACGGACCTCACCTGGAACCTCGAAGCCTATGAGAAAGCCGGTCTGGGTGGCGTGGAGATCACGCCCATCTATGGCATCCATGGTGCCGAAGCACAGTTCATTCCCTTTCTCAGTACTAAGTGGATGCAGATGCTCCAGCATACCCTGAATGAATCCAAACGACTCAAACTTGGCGTGGACTTAGCCAATGCCACCGGCTGGCCCTTTGGCGGTCCCTGGGTCACGGATGCCGATGCGAGCAAGAGTGTTTTCTATAAGACCTATACGGTAAAGCAGGGCGAACAACTGAATGAACCGGTGGAGTACAAACGGGAAGCCTTTGTACGCACCGCGAATTATAAACAGGTATCCGCCGATACCTTATTGCAACCGGTGAGTGCCAATAAGAACTTACAGGCCCTGGCGCTGGATCAGATCCAGTATGCGGGTAAACTGCCCCTGCAGGCCTTAGTGGCGTTTAATGGCGGACAGTCCGTTGACCTCACGAAGAAAGTAGATGTGAATGGCAAGCTCACCTGGACCGCTCCTGAGGGTACCTGGACCCTCTATGCCTTGTTTTCCGGCTTACATGGCAAGATGGTGGAACGCGGCGCACCCGGTGGAGAAGGCTATGCGATCGATCATTTTTCCAAACAAGCGGCCACGAATTATTTCAAGCCCTTTGATAAAGCCTTTAAGGGCTATGACCTCAGTTATCTCCGTGGCTACTTCAATGATTCCTATGAAGTGGATGATGCCAGGGGACAATCCAACTGGACACCCGATTTTTTTGAACAGTTCAAAAAACGCAAGGGATACGACCTGCGCAACTACCTGCCCGCCTTATTCGGCAAAGCGGATGCGGAACTCAACAGCAAAGTGATCTATGATTACCGCTCAGTGATCGATGAACTGATCCTTTATAATTTCACCCATGTTTGGAAGGACTGGGCCGGTAAACAGAAAAAGATCGTGCGGAACCAGTCACACGGTTCCCCCGCCAATACCCTTGATCTCTACAGTGTGGTGGATATACCCGAGACTGAGGGCACGGATGTACTGCGCTTCAAGTTTGCTTCTTCCGCAGCAAACGTAACCGGCAAACCACTCGTGGCTTCCGAATCCGCAACCTGGCTCAATGAACATTTTCTGTCTTCCCTTGGCGATGTAAAAAAAGCGATCGATCTCTATTTCCTCGGCGGTGTGAACCATATCGTGTATCACGGTACTGCATACTCACCGAAGGACGTGGCCTGGCCGGGCTGGTTATTCTATGCCGCGGTACATTTCCAGCAAACCAATCCCCAGTGGAAAGACTTCCATGCCCTGAATACCTATATCACCCGGGTGCAGAGTTTTCTGCAGCAGGGTAAGCCAGCGAATGATGTACTGTTATACTATCCCATTGCCGACCGGTATTCCCAGCCCGGTAATGTAATGCTGCAGCATTTTGACGGGATGGAAAGGAATTTTGAAAAAACTGATTTTGAACATGTGGCCAAATGGATGCAGGAAGAAGGCTATGGTTTTGATTTCTTCAGTGACCGGCAATTGAAAAAATTCAGTTTTACCAACAAACAAATTCTCACTGGTGGCAATCCCTATAAAGCCATTTTATTACCCGCGAATAAACTGATGGATGAAATGTCTTTCAGCAAACTCGTGAGTTTAGCCAGCAGCGGTGCCACCATCCTCGTGTATAAAGAACTGCCCAAGGGTCCTCCTGGTCTGAGTAATACCGGCAACCGGACAAAGTCATTCAATAACCTGATCGGGCAACTGGTAACGGAAGATAAGGGACCATTGAAAATCGCTGCTATTGGTAAAGGCCGGTTCATCATCAGTGAGGATATGAAGGCCCTGATGGAAGCAGGATCTGTCAGCAAAGCACTGGTGAATGAAAATGAATTAGCCGTGATCAAAAGAAGGATCGGTAATAAAGCCATCTACTTTGTAACTAACCGCACGGGTAAACCGGTCGATAAGTGGATCAGCTTATCCGATCCCGCTAAAGCAGCCGGGTTGTTTGATCCCATGACCGGAGAAAAGGGATTAGCGGATTATCAGTACACGGATAATAATATTACCCAGGTAAGGGTCAGACTGGATTCTTTTGAATCCATTATTGTGACGGCTTTGGATTATCGTCCCAAAGAAGGCCGTTTCCCCTATAAGGATGTAACGGATCAGTCCATCGCCCTCACCGGCACCTGGAAAGTGAAATTCCTGGAAGGCGGTCCGCAATTGCCTCAGCCGGTTGAACTCACCAATTTAACCTCATGGACCGGTTTTCAGGATGTAGTGAGTAAGTCGTTTTCCGGAACCGCGCTGTACACACTGGTATTTGATAAGCCGGCCGGACATAGCGGGGATTGGTTGCTCAACTTAGGTAAGGTGGGTGTAACGGCCGAGGTAAAACTGAATGGCGAATCCATTGGTACCCTCACCGGCCCGGTCTTCAGTATCCGTATTCCGGCTGACAAAGTGCAGGAACGGAATAAACTGGAAGTAACGGTGGCCAACCTGATGGCCAACCGCATTGCCTGGATGGACCGCAACGATAAGCCCTGGAAGATCTTTTATAACACGAATATGCCGGCCCGTAAGAAAGAGAATGTAAAGAATAATATTTTCTATGCGGGTGACTGGGCGCCGTTGCCATCCGGACTGATGGGACCCGTAACCCTGACGCCTTTGAAGTAAATTTGACGGAACTGAACACAGCAATATGAAAAAAATGAACGTAAGCAGCATGCTCCTCTGTATGGGATTGCTGATCGCACTGACCGGAAATGCACAGGACATTAAATTAAAGAGTCCGGATAAACGCGTGGAAGTACGGGTGCAGCTCAAAGAAGGCCAGTTGTTCTATACCGTAAGTTACCGGGGCAAAGTAATGCTCCAGCCTTCGCAGCTTGGATTGACGCGTACCGATGCTGATTTCTATAAAGACCTCAAATGGAACGGCAACAGCATGGATGCACGAGTGAACGAATCCTATCCGCTGCGCAACGGAAAGAAAGCCGTGGCGGTATATACGGCCAACAAACAATTCATTTCCGTGAAGAACCTGAACGGCGATGAAATGCAGTTACAGTTCCAGGTCTCCAATGACGGGGTGGCCTTCCGGTATATGTTTCCGGGCAAGACCACGGCCTTAAAATACATCACCAAAGAACATACGAGTTTCCATTTTTATGAAGGCACCCGCGCCTGGTTACAACCCAAGACCGAAGCACAGAGTGGATGGGAGCACAGTAACCCCTCTTACGAGGCACATTATATGATGGATATTAAAACCGGCACCCCTGCACCCGGAGCTAACGGATGGATCTATCCCGCCATGTTCAAGTACGGGGATACCTGGATGCTCATTACCGAAGCTTCATTGGGACGTACCTACTGCGGCACAGCCCTGCAGCAGAATTCTTCCGATAATGAATACAGGATCAATTTTCCCCAGCCAGCGGAGAAATTTACCAACGGGGCATTGAATCCGCAGTCCACCCTGCCCTGGGAAACACCCTGGCGTATCATTGCCATTGGCGAATTAAAGACCCTTGTAGAATCGACTCTTGGTACCGACCTCGCTTTCCCGGCCAAAACAACGGATACTGCTTATTTAAAACCGGGCCGTGCTTCCTGGAGCTGGATCATGACTAAGGATGATTATATCATTTATAAAGAACAGAAGAAGTATATCGACTATGCAGCCGATATGGGCTGGGAGTATTGTCTCGTGGATGCTGCCTGGGATAAAAAGATCGGGTATGATAGTATTCAGCTCCTGGCTGATTATGCTGCCAGCAAAAAAGTAGGACTGATCCTCTGGTACAATTCAGCCGGTGGATGGAATACGGTGAAGTACACGCCGAAAGATCTATTGCTGACCCATGAGGGCCGTATGAAAGAGTTTGGCCGGATTCATAAGATGGGCATCAAGGGCGTGAAGGTTGATTTCTTTGCCGGTGACGGACAATCTATGATCAATTATTATCAGGATATCCTCGAAGATGCCGCCGCCAATCAGTTACTCGTGAATTTTCACGGCGCTACCTTACCAAGAGGCTGGCAGCGTACCTATCCCAATCTCATGACCACCGAAGCGGTGTATGGCTATGAGATGATCACGTTTAATCAGAAGGATGCCGATGTGGCCGGTCCGCATATGGTGATGAGTGCCTTCGCCCGGAATGCTTTTGATCCGATGGACTTCACACCCGTGAATCTGTATAAGATCCCGCGGATCGAGCGCCGCACCAGTGCCGCTTTTGAACTCGCTACTTCGGTGATCTTCCTTTCCGGCATCCAGCATTTTGTAGAAGGTCCGGAAGGTATGGCCACGGTAGAGCCCGAAGTAAAAAAGTTCATGCAACAAGTGCCTGTGACCTGGGATGAAACCATCTTCCTCGATGGCTTTCCCGGTAAGTCGTACACGGTGGCCCGTCGCTCCGGTAAGAAATGGTATGTGGCCGGGGTAAATGCCGACAGCGCGGAACTGAAACTGCAAGTGGATTTTCCTTTTGTCAAAGAAGCGCAGAAAGGTCAATTGTTCACCATGGACAATGGGGTGCTGAGGGCCAAAGAATATGTGTCGGCCTTACGCAAAGGGCATAATCACTTTTTCCTCAAACCCAATGACGGGTTTGTGTTAGTGTTTGAAGAATGAAACAACTCATTGCTATACTCGCGGTGCTCCTGATCCCTGCAGCAGGCTTTTCCCAAAAAGCAGCACCCAAGCCCCTGTATGATGATCCGGTGTATCATGGTGCCGCTGATCCGGTGATCGTATATAATATGGCAGTGAAAAAATGGTGGATGTTCTACACCAATCGTCGTGCTTCCATTGAAGATTCCACCGTGGCCTGGGTCCATGGCACCCGTATCGGGATTGCCGAAAGTAAGGATGGCCGCACCTGGAAATATAAAGACACCGCCAATATTAATTATCGTCCCGATCCCGGTTATACCCATTGGGCACCCGATATAATTGAAGAGAAGGACGGCTGGCATATGTACCTCACGTATGTGCCCGGCACTTTTACCGACTGGAACCATCCCCGGGTGATCGTCCATCTCCACAGTACCGATCTGGTCAACTGGAATTACCAGTCAACCCTGAATCTTGTCAACCAGAAAGTGATCGATGCCTCCGTGTATAAAGTCAATGACTCTCTCTACCGCCTCTGGTACAACAATGAAAAAGATGGTAAGAGTATCTGGTATGCCGAATCGAAAGATCTCTATAACTGGACCGATAAGGGCAAAGCCATTGCCGCCCGGGGGGAAGGGCCAAAGGCTTTTTTCTGGCAGGGAAAATATTTCATGATCGTGGATGCCTGGAAGGGAATGGAAGTCTATTCCTCCACCGACCTCCTCAACTGGACCAAACAAAAGGACCGCATCCTTGAATCCCCCGGTAAAGGAAAAGATGATCAGGCCATTGGAGGACATTGCGAGGTGATCGTGAATGATGGCAAGGCGTATGTGTATTATTTCACTCACCCGGGTCGTCGGAAAGATAAACCTGCAGCGAGAGGTTCCTTTGATGATAAACGCAGTTTGATACAGGTAGCGGAATTAGAATATAAGGATGGTGAGATCGTTTGTGACCGGGATAAGGCGGTACGTCTGAAATTAAAAAAACCGGCATGAGGGACTGG
>CALRQQ020000249.1:0-5703 GCA_943370345.1 Chitinophaga pinensis | reverse complement strand
CACGGCTTTTCAGCAAAAGGATTTTGCGGGCATGAATGCCTGCTATAGCGATGATATTGTGTTCAGTGACCCCGCTTTTGGGTTACTCAGGGGTGAAGAAGCGAAGTTTATGTGGGAAATGCTTTGCCGGAACGCCAAAGACTTTTCCCTGACTTTTTCAGACATTGAATTACTGGACGAAGAATATGCTACCTGCAAATGGACGGCTACCTATACTTTTTCACAAACCGGGCATAAAGTAGTGAATCATATCAAGGCCTTTATGAAACTTAAGGACGGAAAGATCATTGAGCACAGTGATGCTTTTCCGCTCAGCAAATGGGCCGCTCAGGCCCTGGGCTGGAAAGGACAGGTTTTTGGCTGGATGGGCTGGATGAAAAGGACGATCCAGAAAAAGGCGAGGAAGAATCTGGTAAAGTTTATAGAAAGCAAGGAAAGTGCTCATTAGTCCACAGTCCGCGGTCGACAGTCCACAATCACGTACGTCTGCAGGCAGACGGCTGCTTATAGACCGGGGGTTAATGGATGTTTGAGTAGGTTCAGTCTTCCAGATAGCCAAACTTCCCTGCATTTACGTCCTGAATCGCCTGCTCCACTTCGGGCCATGTATTCATCAGAAAAGGACCATAGGCGGCAATGGGTTCATCAATCGGTTCACCTGACAAAACCAGAATGATACTGTCTTCTTTCGCTGCAAGGGTGATTGTTTCTCCTTCGTTTTTAAACAAAACAAAATGATCGGCACTCACTTCTTCTCCATTGATCAGGGCAGTACCCTGGATCATGAGGAGCCCGGTATTGTAATTTGCCGGTAAGTGCAATGCGGCTTCTCCACCCGCTTTCAGCCGGGCATTATATACTTCCATTGGGGTGAAGGTAAACGCTGGTCCTTTGGTTCCTTCGTAAGTCCCCGCGATCACTTCCATATAACTTTTTCCGTCGGCCAGCAGGTGGCGACCCATCTTGTCATTGGAAAGTTCCTGGTATTTGGGTTTTGTTTTTTTATCCCTGGCAGGCAGATTCACCCAAAGCTGTACCATCTGGAAAGGACCTCCGGTCTTGCTGAATTCCGATTCATGGTATTCTTTATGCAACAGTCCCGATCCGGCTGTCATCCACTGTACATCTCCTTCGCCAATGATACCGCTGTTTCCGGCACTGTCGTGATGGGCGATCCGTCCGTGATAGGCAATGGTCACTGTCTCAAAACCGGCATGCGGGTGTACACCCACTCCCCGGGGCTCAGGGGATGGTGAAAAATCGATCTTTGCCCCGTAATCCATCAGGAAGAACGGACTCATTCTTTTTTTATCGATCAGTCTTCCACCCGGGAAGAAGGAGTGTACCCGGAAGCCATCGCCGACCATATGAGGAGCCGGCGGCGGGAGGATATGTTCAATGCTTTTTGTGCTCATGTTGAATCTGTTTATTTGATTTATTTCACCAACGTTACTTCAGCATCGGTACTTCCATCAGCAACAGCTCTGCATCATTATCTGCCAGAATGGTCAATACCTCCGCTTCGGTGATGCCGAGACCATCGCGGCGGTTAAGAGAGATCCCATTGATGGTTACATCGCCTTCAATGACGAATACATAAACCCCGTTTTCTTTTTTATACAGTGCGTACTCAGTGGAAAAGTCTTTGTCCAGTCTGCCGAGGCTGAACCAGGCATCCTGATGAATATTTACTTTGCCATCGGTGGTACCCATGGGGGAGACCACGGTCAGGAGTTTATTGTGCTTATCGGCATCTGTAAAACTTTGCTGATCATAACGGGGCTGTACATTGCGTTGATTGGGGAATACCCAGATCTGGAAGAACTCGACTGTTTTGTCTTTGTTCTTGTTTTTTTCAGCGTGCTGTATCCCTGTGCCCGCGCTCATCACCTGTACATCACCCTGGCGGATCACCTGCCTGTTGCCCATATTGTCCTGGTGCTCCAGATCGCCTTTGGTGGGTATGGAGATAATTTCCATATTATCATGCGGGTGGGCACCGAAGCCCATACCACCTGCAACAGTATCGTCATTCAACACACGGAGTGCTCCAAAATGGACCCGGTCTGCATCATGATATCCGGCAAAGCTGAATGTGTGATAACTATTGAGCCAGCCATGGTTCGCATGACCACGGGTGGCCGCTTTATGTAAAATGGTTTTCATGTTGTTGCTGTTTTTTACGCAGTTACTTTCTGACTGACCAGTTTTTCTGCCAGCCACAAAAACTCCGTGACGAAGGTATGGACCATTCCCTGGAAGCTTTCATCCAGCAGGTCGCCGTCAGGACTGAATTTTTTATCCACGGCGGGGGTGATCAGCATACTGGGTGAGGCAATTCCAAACAGGGCTGGTACCAATTGCAGTAATTGCTGTGAAGCCCGCATACCACCCATGGCACCCGGTGATGCGGTTACAATACCAAATGCTTTATGCAATTGCTTTGGGAAGTGGTCCAGCAGGTTTTTCAGCGCCGGTGAATAACTGCCATTGTATTCCGGCGTAACTATAATAAAGGCCTCTGCCGCAAAGATCCGTTGTGCCAATGACTGGAATTCAGCCGGTGCTTTATCCGGTGTTGACCATACGGTCTGTACGGCCGGTAACTGCCAGTCTTTCATTTCGATCAGATCAATTTCATGTGTGGTGTTCGTGGTAAACCAGTTTTTCAGGTGCAGCGCCACACGTACGGTTACACTGTTTATTCTCGGGCTGCCGGAGAGGATCACTATTTTCATTTATTATTGATTTAGAAGACAAAGGTATATAATCAATGTTTAAACATCAAATATTTTATATTTAGTTAAATGTTAAACCTTTTTTTTGTCGTGAAATGTGATGGAAACCATTAATTTCGAAAGCATTAAACTTAAACAATGGTCCATAGAAGAAAGTTCATTCAGGCCTCCGCACTGGGTTCACTGGGGGTATTGTTCAGCAAGATCGCTGCTGGCTCAGCATCACCTATCGCTGTAAAAGGTAAGCCGGTAGTGATCTCTACCTGGGATGCCGGTTTAGAAGCCAATAAAGGGGCCTGGGAAATATTAGGGAAAGGAGGACGGGCACTGGATGCGGTCGAGAAAGGGGTGATGGTAACAGAAGCTTCGCAGAATTGCTGTGTAGGACTTGGTGCCAACCCGGATCGTGATGGATTTGTAACCCTGGATGCCTGTATCATGGATGAATTCTCGAATTGCGGAAGTGTGGCATTCCTGGAACGGATCAAACATCCGGTAGCTGTGGCCCGCCGTGTAATGGAAAAAACCCCGCATGTGATGCTGGTTGGCAGTGGGGCCCAGCAATTCGCCGTAGCGGAAGGCTTTCCGCTGGAAGAGCAAAAACTCTCTCCCGGTGCCCAACGCAGTTATGAAGAATGGCTGAAAAAATCGGAATATAAATCACCGCTGATCAATGTGGAGAATAAAGGGCATGGTCCTTTTGCGCCATACAAACTGGAGAATGGAGAATGGAATCACGATACGATCGGTATGGTGGCCATGGATACTTTCGGTAACCTCAGTGGCAGTTGTACCACCAGTGGAGCTGGTTTCAAAATGCGTGGCCGTCTGGGCGATTCACCGATCATCGGTGCCGGTCTCTTTGTGGATAACGAAGTAGGTGCCTGTACCGCCACCGGACAGGGAGAAGATGTGATCCGCGTAGCTGGTTCTCATTCTGTGGTGGAACTCATGCGCCAGGGATCAAGTCCGGAAGCCGCCTGCAGGAAGATCATCGAACGCATTGCCCGCATCAAAAAAGAAAAAGCAAAGAACATACAAGTGGCTTTCCTGGCCCTGAACAAACAAGGAGTGGCCGGTGCCTATGCCCTCCATCCGGGTTTCAGTTATGCGATCAAAAGCGGAACGAAGGAAATGCTGGTGAAAGCGAAAAGCTACTTTAGTAGTTAAACTTATTGAACGGACTGCTGGTACTTTTAGATGTGATGTAAAGTACGAAGTACGACCCTTCGATACGTCCCGCAAGCTGGATTGTCAGCTCCCTGAAATAATCGGTATGCAGGACTACTCAGGATGACACGGGCTTTTTGCTAAATCATAACCACCTAAAAAGGGGCTTATTTCTGTAGACTGCCGACTTGTTTAACGGGCTGTTCCTAACACCTGACAGCTAACAACGAACACCTTTACAATGAACGACACTACCTACATCATCGAAATTGCCACATCCGATTTTATTACAACAAAATCCGCGGTGGAAGGCGGGGCTGACCGAATTGAACTTTGCGCCAATTTAGCAGAAGGCGGTACAACACCATCTTATGGTACGGTAAAGCAATGCAGGGAATCATTCGATGTACTGCTATATCCGATCATCCGGCCGAGGGGCGGTGATTTCCTGTATACAGCGGAAGAATTTTCCATCATGCTTCAGGATATCCGCTTGTTCAAAGAACTCGGTTGCGATGGGGTAGTGATCGGCATGCTGACCCGGGATGGGGGTATTGACTGTGAACGCTCCGCCCGTTTAGTGGAAGCGGCTTATCCGATGGGGGTTACCTTTCACCGGGCTTTTGACCGTTGCCGGGATCCCCGAGAAGCCCTGGAGCAGCTGGTGGAAATGGGCTGTGAGCGCATCTTAACATCGGGACAGTTGCCCACTGTTACAGAAGGGGTGGAACTGATCGCAGAACTGAACCGAAAAGCCGCCGATGACCGGATCATTATTATGCCGGGCAGTGGTCTTCGTAAGGATAATATCAAGTGGCTGATGGAGAAAACAGGTTGCCGGGAGTTTCATTCCTCCCTAAGGGGAAAGACAACCTCCGCCATGGAGTTCGTACACCCGGGTTTTGCCGGCTCGGCAGAAAGCTACATGAATAATGCCATCGATCCGGAGGAAGTGAGGGCGTTGCGGAATGCACTTGGTTGAATGATAATTGCAATAAAAAACCCGGTGTTCATCCGGGTTTTTTACTTATTAAATTTTCACGGTCTTCATATATGCCGCATTCACTTTAGCTGCATCCAATGATGAGCCGTTCGGATAGGCTTCCTGTTCCACTATAAAATACTGCATACCGTTTTTCTTCGCGGTCTTCAGGATCTTATTCCAGTCAATACTACCTGTACCGAGGTCAACGGAATTCTTGCCATTATCGGTTCCGGGATTTGTACTCCGGTCTTTGACATGGCAGAGGCGGAAACGGTTCTTGTACTTTTTGAACCAGGCTTCGATATCCACACCGGCTGCCGCTACCCAGTAAATATCCATTTCAAAATCCACGAGTGAGGGGTCCGTGTTATTCATCATTACTTCCTGTGGATTTTGTCCATCGAGTGTCTTGAAGGAATAATCATGGTTGTGATACGCGAAACGGATACCGTTCTTTTTACATACTTCCCCTTTCTGGTTGAACTCATCCGCAAAGCGTTTGAAATCATCAATGGATTTCTGCGGACCTTTCCAGGGACAGATCAGGTACTTCATACCGATCTCGGCAGCTTCAGCGGCTTTCTTTTCAAAATCTTTACTGATATCACAATGGGAAGAAACGATCTTCATACCCAATTCATCCATATAGGATTTGAAGCCCGTATGTCCCATGCCCCAGAACATCCCGTTGGCCCCTTCATAACTTTCTATCTGTTTGTAACCAAAAGAAGCCAGTTGTTTCAGTACGCCTTTCGGATCGCCGGGGATCACATCGCGTAATGTGTATAACTGGATACCGAATTGTTTGAT
>CALRQQ020000248.1:0-5748 GCA_943370345.1 Chitinophaga pinensis | reverse complement strand
GCCATTGCCGGTACCGACATACAACAGTTTTAATTCGGGATCATAGGCCATGGCATCCCAGGCGGTGCCACCTCCGCCATACTTCCACCAATCACCGGCCCAGGTTTTAGCAGCGGTTTCCATGGCCTTATTTTCAAATGGTCTGGAAGGGTCGCCCGGAACGGTATAAAAACGCCACAACTGTTTTCCATTGTCCGGATCATAGGCCGTGATATATCCACGAACACCAAACTCAGCCCCCCCGTTGCCAATAATGATCTTTCCATCCACCACCCTGGGTGCACCGGTGATTGAGTAAGGTTTGGTGGTATCCACGGTCTGCACTTCCCAGTTCAGTGTACCGGTCTTTGCATCCAGCGCGATCAGTCGGCCGTCCAATGTGCCGGAATAGATCATGCCTTTGTATAGGGCCACGCCGCGGTTCACGATATCACAACATAATTTTTCAGCGTGTTGCGGAGGCACTTTCGGATTATAGGACCACCGTATTTCACCGGTTTTCGCATCCAGTGCGTATACAATACTCCACACACCGGTCAGATACATAACTCCATCGGCTACCAGCGGGGTAGCTTCCAGACCGCGTTTGGAGTCGAGTGAGGTACTCCAGGCAAGCCCGAGTTGTGGTACATTTTCTTTAGTGATCTGTGTCAGGAGGCTGTACCGGTCTTCTGCATAATTGAGTCCATGGGTCAGCCATTCACCGGGGTGGGACGCGGCATCGGCGAGTAATTGGTCATCAGCCTGTACGAATTGTTTATCATGACAGGACGCAAGGCCCAGTAATGCAACAATCAGGAAGGAATGTATTTTCATCAGCGGTAGGGTTGTATAGTTATTATATTCCCATTATCATCATGTTCGAGCGGGGTCACTTTTACAGCACGCAGGTGGGTAACCCCCTTTGATAATGCAGAATCATGATAAAATAGATACCATTGGTCATTAAAGGCACAGACAGAGTGATGGGAGGTCCATCCCACAACCGGTTCAAGGATACGTCCTTTATAGGTAAATGGACCATACGGGTTATCGCCCGTGGCATAACAGAGGTAATGCGTATCGCCCGTGGACCAGGAAAAATAATACCGGCCGTTATGTGTATGCATCCAGCTGGCTTCAAAGAAACGCCGTTCGTTATCTCCTTGCAGGAGCGGATTCCCCTGTTCATCCAGAATCACCACATCTTTTGCATCTTCTGCAAATTCCAGCAGGTCATCCTTCAGTCTGGCCACTTTGGCACAGAGGGCCGGTTCATCGGCTTCCGGGAGAAAAGCAAGCGGACTCTCCGGTTGTTCCGGATTAAATGTACCGGTTCTCCAGCGCTGCAGTTGTCCGCCCCAGATACCTCCGAAGTACATATAATAACTGCCGTCATTGTCTTTAAACACGGCCGGATCGATCGAATAGCTTTTTTGGATCGGTTCCGGTTGCGGTATGAACGGGCCTGCCGGTGATTCACTAACGGCTACCCCTATTCGGAAAATTCCATCAAACCCTTTGGCTGGGAAAAAAAGGTAGTATTTGCCATTCTTTTCAGCGGCATCAGGTGCCCAGAGTTGTTTATCCGCCCAGGGTACATCCTTTACATGCAGGGCGGTGCCATGATCCGTTGCAACCGGGTCATCCGGTGTGTTCATGGACAATACATGGTAGTCTTCCATGGCGAAATGACTGCCAAGGTCATCGAAGGCATCCCCCGCATCGATGTCATGGGAGGGGTAGATATAGATCTTTCCGTTAAATACATGGGCCGAAGGATCGGCTGTATAAATATGTGTTACCAACGGCTGTGAAATGGCACGCCGGTTCAGGTCATCAAAGTCGATATGATTGATCGGATCTTCTGGCATAGTATGATTTTATTACTTTTATTTTCTTCTTTGCATCAGATCGGCCTCAAGCTGAACTTCCATTTTCTTATTGATCTCATAAAAGAAAAGCAGCGCCGCGCCAATCAGAAAGGGGATGGCAGGAAAGACACTTACCAGCATTTTAGTGCCATTGATGGCCTGGGGTGTCTGTGAAGCATCGCTGTTGGCTGCATAATGGTAGTAGCCAAGGATGCGGGTGAGGAGGGCTGCACCCACGCTGAGTCCGGTTTTTAATCCGACCATCATGGCCGAAAAAATGATAGCGGTGGCGCGACGGTTATTTTTCCATTCACTGTAATCCGCCACATCCGCGATCATGGCCCAGAGCAGGGGAATGGTGATGCCATAAAAGAACCCATGCAGAATCTGGGAAGCGAACATCAGCCGTACAGCTGCTGGCGGAAAGAAATAAAATAAAAGGATAAACAGGGTAGAGATGAACAAGGTTACGCCAAACACGTCCCGTTTCCCATATTTGTCGGCCAGCCCTTTTGATATCGTGATCCCCACGATCATAAAAATGATACCGCCCGCGTTAAAAAGGCCGAAACCGGCTGAGACCGGATCTTCTCCGAAAAAGTTAATACCTATTGAAGAAAGGAAACCATTGATGGGCTGAATGAAATGTGTCAGGCTTTCTTTATCCACATAGTTTTTAAAATAATAAACGTAGGACCCCCCTTTCATGGCGAGCGTAATGAACACCAGGGTGGTAAGCAGCAGCATGATCACCCAGGGTTTGTTTTTGACCAGATCACCCAGGTCTTCTTTCAGACTGGACTTTTGTTCCGGTTTGGGAACGATCCGCTCTTTTGTAGTGAGAAAGGTGATGATCAGCATGACCGTACCAATGATGGCCAGCCAGGTCATTACTTTTTCGATGCCATCGGCTTTATTACCATGACCTGCATATTCGATGATGGGAAGCATGAATACCTGTACGAAGAACTGGGCAAACATAACGGCTACAAAACGGTAGGCAGACATGCTGTTCCGCTCTTTCATGTCACCGGTGATCACGCCGCTCAGGGCGGAGTAGGGCAGGTTATTGGCCGCATAGAGCATCAGTAATAACGTATATGTGACCACGGCATAGATCAGCTTGCCTTTGTACGAAAAGTCGGGCGTACTGAAGGCCAGTAAGGCTACTACTCCAAGAGGGACGGCTGTCCATAAGATCCAGGGACGGAACTTGCCCCAGCGGGATACTGTACGATCAGCTATGGCTCCAATGACCGGATTGAAACCGAAGGCCGCCACCAGTCCAACGGTTAACATAACAGCCGATGCGTCATTGGTGTCGAGGCCGTAGATATCCGTATAGAAATAGGCCAGATAAGTCATCAGGGTCTGAAATACCAGATTTGCGGCAAGGTCGCCCAGACTATAGCCGATTTTTTCACGGACGGATAATTGCTGTGTTGGATTTGACATACGGGTTGATGTTATATCGTTAGAATGATTTTTTTTCGTTGGCGTTGTTCCCTCTTACATTAAAGACCCGATAGAATGCGGGTTTGGGCTTATAGTTACGGTCGAACAACAGCGGGTAATTGGTACGTCCCCGGATCGGCCAGCCATTCAGCCAGGACTGTCCGTCGTGTACGCCCCAGAAAGTGACCCGGGCAATATTGTCTTTGTACTGGAGAAAGAGCCGGAACAGTTGTTCATACGCTTCTGCCTGCTGGGTGGCAACAGAATCGGGCAGGCCGTTGGGATAGGGATTCATTTTTGCGGAGTATTCTGCTTTCATATTCACATCTGCGGCATCATTGTCCCATGGATTGGGTAGTACACCCAGATCAAGCTCCGTAAAATGGACCTGCAGTCCTAAGGCTGCATATGCTTTGATACTTTCTTCGATATCCTTCAGCGGAACATTTTTAGCCCGCCAGTGACCCTGGATGCCCACACCGTCGATACGTACCCCGGCAGCCTGTAATTTTTTGATCAGGGCTATGGCACCTGCTCTTTTCTTTGGTTGTTCAATATTATAATCGTTATAATACAGTTCTGTATTGGGGGCAGCCTGCTGAGCCAGTTGAAAGGCTTTTACGATATAGTCCGGACCCAGTAATCTGAGGAAGATGGATTCACGCATGGTGCCATCCTCATTCAGGGCTTCATTCACCACATCCCATCCATTTACTTTTCCCGCATACCTGCCGGCGATGGTACTGATATGTGCTGTCATGAATTGCAGCAGTGAATCGGCTGTGCTGATCTTGCTGACGAAGGGGGAGAGCTGGGAGTGCCATATCAGGGTATGTCCGACTATAAACTGTTGATTTTTTTGTGCGTAGTTTACAAACTGATCCGCCAGTGTAAAATTATAGCGGTCCCATTCCGGATGGATGACCTCACATTTCATAATATTCTCAGGGGTTACACTATTGAATTGCTCCCCGATCAGTTTTTTAGCCGCGCTGTCTTTCTCCTGTATCTGCCTGGCATCAAGGGCTGCACCGATCCGGAAGTCATTCCGGTATTGCTGCGACAGGGAAATTAGTACACGGTCTCTACCGAATTTCCTTGTACTGCTGCAGGATCCAAGCAGGCAGGCGATACCAAGACTGACAAGCAGGGCGGTTGGTTTATAAATCATATAGCATCTTTTTAGTTGTTTAGTTTTGTTTCTTGCGGACCCAGATACCGTTCCTGCGTATCACCAAAATCCAGCACCAGTTTCTGAAGCACCACCCCGCTGTCCACCATCCAGTATTTTAAAGTGTGTTTTCCCGCTGCAGGAATTGAAAGACGGCTCGTTTTGATAATAATATTTTCACTTACCCATTTATTCCAGATGCCGGATCCCGTACTCTTGTCTTCCGCATTCAGGCTGATGAGTTGTGGGGTGCCGTTATCTACTGACACGGCGAATTGCAGTCCTGCAGGGTTATTCAGAAAATTAAGTGTTGGAGAGAGATAGATCTTCAGGGTAAAACTATCCTTACTGTAGGTGAAGAAATCATACTCCAGGTGCGGACCTGATGCACCGGGTACCTGTGCAGGGCTCGTAACCGGAAAGCTGGTGATCGCATCTCCGGTACGTCCATGTTCAGGGAGGATCTTCCAATGAATCACTTTGGTGGAAATGGCACGGGTATAATGCGAAGCTTCGATCGAAACCCCGGATTCTTCCATTTGGTAAAACACCGGCTTATCCCCATCTGGCGCTGCTTTGGCAGCCATCACATCCTTTTGGTATTTCAGCCGGGGCGCTGCAGCCGGAACTCCGGGGAGGTACTTCAGTTCCGGCATCTTATTGACCGGCGGTTGTTGCCAGTACGTATAACCGATATGGGTCTGGCTCATCATGTGATTCCATTTACCATTATTCAATGCATGGTATTCCAGGGTGAGCAGTGAATCGGTGAGATAAGCTGTTTTGGCATTCTCCGCATAAAAATTGGTGGCGGCATCTTTATTAGCAAACGCTTCTTTGTTCCGTGCCAACTGGTAGTAAAGTTCATAGAGATTGGCAGCGGCTTTCACGGGGTGCATTACCAATTGAAAATATGCCGGTTTAAAACCCGGCGCGATCTGACTGTAAATGGAGTCTGTTTTTTTAGCCAGTAACTGGTATTCATTACGAACGCTTTCAAATTCACCGGAGGCAAAGGAGAATGTTTTTTCATTCAGCAGTTCGGGTTTACGACGGCTCATAAATTTTCCCTGTAATGACAATACCTGCGCTATTCTTTTTGAAAGGCCGGTGCCGAACTGTTGCCGGGCCCAGTTCTCTGTATAAGGTTGCAACTGTTCAGGCCCGATCTGTTCTGGGTTCCAGGCATAATCGAGAAAGAAGGAGATCGGCAGCTCCATGGGTTTGATATCCCCTACGTTCACGATCCAGATCTCCCTTGCCTTGTAT
>CALRQQ020000247.1:0-5751 GCA_943370345.1 Chitinophaga pinensis | reverse complement strand
TTATTACTTCCCCATGGATATGAAGGACAAGGACCGGAACACAGCAGTGCAAGGCTGGAAAGATTCCTGCAGTTATGTGCCGAATTGAATATGGTGGTCACCAATATCACAACGGCCGCCAACCTGTTTCATGCGCTCAGAAGACAATTGGCCTGGCCGTTCCGTAAACCACTGATCAACTTCTCTCCCAAAGCAAATCTCCGGCATACCGGTACATATTCCCGCCTGGAAGAATTTATCAATGGTGGATTCAAAGAAGTGATCGACGATGAAACAGCTGATCCAGCGGCGGTAAGAAAAGTGTTGTTCTGCAGTGGTAAAATGTATTTTGATCTGGCCGAGCGTCAGCAAAAGGATAATCGTAAAGATGTTGCGATCATCCGCCTGGAGCAGATCTACCCGTTGCCGTTTAAACAACTGGACGCCCTCTGTAAGAAATACAATAAAGCCACCTGGTTCTGGGTACAGGAAGAACCACTGAACATGGGCGCCGCCTCTTTCCTGAAGATGAATCTGACCCAGCTCAATTATGGCGTGATCAGTCGTCAGCCGTCGGCATCAACGGCTACCGGCTATAATAAGGTCCATTTACAGGAACAGGCCGAGATCATTGAAACCGCATTTAGTATCTGATTGAACATATAATATTATGATTGAAATTAAAGTACCAACCGTAGGTGAATCGATAAGTGAAGTGACCCTGCTGAAATGGGTGAAAAAAGATGGCGAATATGTAGAGCGTGATGAAGTGATCGCTGAACTGGAAAGCGAGAAAGCCACATTTGAAGTGAATGCTGAAAAAGCCGGCGTATTAAAAACTGCGGCAGCCGAAGGGGATTCCCTGAAGATCGGGGACCTGCTGGCCAGTATTGATGAACAGGCAGAGAAGCCGGCAGGTAAAGCAGCTGAAGTGGTTCCTCCACCCGCTAAACAGGAACCGGTGCCGTCCTCTGCTCCCGTTACTGCTGTTCCTAATGAGATCAAGGCAACACCGGTTGCTTCGGCCATCATTGCTGATAAAAAAGTTGACCCCAAATCGGTGACCCCTACAGGCGCTATGGGCAAGATCATGAAGGAGGATGTACTGGCCGCTTTAGCTACGCCGGGTAAAAAGGCATTTGCCGGAACGGAACTCAATAGCCGGAATGTACGCGTGGAGAAAATGAGTAACCTGCGTAAAACCATTTCCCGTCGCCTTGTGGAAGCGAAGAATACCACGGCCATGCTCACTACCTTTAATGAAGTGGACATGACCGCCATCATGGAGATCCGGACAAAATACAAGGATAAATTCAAAGAGGCGCATGGTGTAGGACTTGGTTTCATGAGCTTTTTTGCCAAAGCCTGTGCGGTAGCACTTGGCGAATGGCCTTCAGTGAATGCATATATCGATGGTGATCAGCTGGTGTATCATGATTATGCAGATATCAGTATCGCGGTAAGTACCCCCCGGGGGTTGACCGTTCCTGTGATGAGGAATGTGGAGAGTATGAGCATGGCAGATGTTGAGCGTAAGGTGGTGGAACTGGCCGGTAAGGCCCGTGACAGTAAACTGACCACGGAAGACCTGACCGGTGGTACGTTCACGATCACCAATGGGGGCGTATTCGGCTCATTGATGAGTACCCCGATCATCAATATCCCGCAGAGTGCTATCCTGGGAATGCACAAGATCCAGGACCGCCCAATGGCGATTGGCGGGCAAGTAGTGATCCGCCCGATGATGTATCTCGCACTCAGCTACGATCACCGGATCATTGATGGCAGAGAATCTGTGAGCTTCCTGGTACGGGTGAAAGAATTACTGGAGAATCCCGGGCAGTTACTGATCGGTAAAGATCCGGTTAAGACATTATTGGAACTCTGAAGTCCATCATAACAGTTTAAAAGAAAGGACCGCCGGGATGCGGTCCTTTTTTGTTTTCTTTGCAGGGTGAGCCGTTTCCATTCTTATCTCAATTCTGCAGTTACTATCCTTCAGTCTTATAAAGGAGAGGAACCCTTTGCCTCCTACTTGAAAACCTTTTTTGCCGCAAATAAAAAATACGGTTCAAGGGACAGGAAACAGATCGCCCATTGCTGTTATTGTTTTTTTCGTGCCGGTCATGTGGTGAAGGGCATGCCTATGCAGGAGCAGGTGTTATCCGCTTTATTCCTTTGTACGCAGACATCCGATCCATTGCTGTTGGCGTTAAAGCCGGAGTGGGAGGATTTTTTTGCGCTACCCCCTGATGAAAAATTAACGATGCTTAACCTAGACAAAAAAGTGCCGGGACTTTTTCCATGGATCAATGAGTTAAGTGATGGAATAGAGCCGGTTGCTTTTGCGGCTTCCTTTCTGCAGCAACCAGCGTTGTTTATCCGGATCCGACCCGGTTATACTACAGAATTGAGATCTTTATTTCTTTCAAAAGGAGTGGCGTTTCAGGAACTCAGCGAGCATTGCTTTTCATTCCCTCCCGGTACCAAACTGGATGAATACCTGAGTACGAACAGGGAAGCGGTGATCCAGGATTATAATTCCCAGCAAGTCGGGGAATTAATGGAGCCCGTGAAAAAGGAAGACTGGCTCAGTGTATGGGATGCCTGTGCGGCCAGCGGGGGAAAATCGATCATGGCCAAAGACCGGTTGGGTAAGATCCGGCTGACTGTGTCGGATATCCGCGAATCGATCCTGCACAACCTGAAGAAACGGTTTACGGAAGCCGGGATTGGTAATTTTCATACGATCCTTGCTGACCTTTCGGCCGGCGACCCATTGGCGCCCGGAGATCAGTTTGACCTGGTGATCGCAGATGTACCGTGTAGCGGGAGTGGTACCTGGGGACGTACACCGGAACAGTTGTATTTTTTTACGGAAAATAAAATAGAAACATATAGCCGGTTGCAACAAAAGATCGTATCAAATCTGTTGCCGCATGTAAAGCCCGGGGGATATTTGCTGTATATTACCTGTTCTGTCTTTAAAAAGGAAAATGAAAAACAGGTTGAGTGGATAACTGCCAACAGCATGCTGAAACTGCATCGCCAGGAATGCCTGATCGGGTATGATAAAAAAGCGGATACGATGTTTTCGGCATTGTTCCGGCATCCATTATAAACGGATCAGTTCAGCGGTACGCAGCAGTTGTTGTCCGTTGTAAACACTGATATAATATTTGCCGGCCTGAAGTCCTGCAATATTGACTTCGATCGTTTTCTTCCCGCTGCCTTTGCTGTTCTTTTCCTGCCAAACCAATGCACCTTTCGCATCATAAATATGAATGGGCATAACGGCAATAGCATTGGGAGTTTCGATCACCAGGCTAAGCGTGGTACCACTGACCGGGTTAGGTTGAATCGTGATCTTTTCTTTTACCGGATCTGTATTACCAGTGCCGGTGGCAAAACAACCGGCTGCTACAGTAGTAGAAGTAGTATCAATATATACCGCAGTAAAACTGGCGGTAACCGTATCCACGATCTGCCGGATGCGGTAGGAAGCCGTACCTGCATTGAGACCGTTAAGTGAATTATTGAATTGATAAGAGCGGATATTGAGTACTGATCCTGCCTGTGCATTCACTTCACCCACTTTGGTATAAACCGTTTCACCCGGTCCTTTTCTTTCGATCTCATATTTCATGGCCGATACATCCTTACTGGTCCAGCTGACCGTGGCCGTACAGGCATTGGTACTGGCCGAGGATGTGGCAAATTCTGTCAGTAGATTGGTAAAAGCCAGTTTCATATTCGGAATGCCGTAGCCAATACGGTTGTCCGGGTTGCTGAACTTACTGCCCGCGGCTTTCAGGGCCTGCAGGATCTTCATGTTATTATATTCCGGGAATCCTTGCCAGAGACAGGTTCCAAGTCCTGCCATATTGGGGCAGGCAAAGGACGTTCCATTGTTGGTGCCAATGGTATTGCTGGTGTTTTGTACCAACGCGGCTACTCCGATTGATGCAAGATCAGGTTTTACCTGTCCGTCTCCGGATGGTCCATAACTGGAAAAACCACCCACTGTACCTGACACAGAAACAGCACCAACGGCAACTACGCTATCCCCATCAGAAGGGGTGACCAGAAAGTTCCAGGCATTACCGCCTTCATTGCCGGCTGAATTGAAAACGAGCAATCCTTTTTTGGCCGCAAGGTCGGCTCCTTTAGCTGCCATGGTGGTATTGCCATCCATATTAGCATAGGTATAATTAAAAACAGCGTTATCAAAATCGTAATAACCCAATGAAGAAGAGATAATATCAACCCCCGCACTGTCTGCTCTTTCTGCTCCGCAAACCCAGTTATGTTCTTCGATCGGATATTCAGATGCCACATCTTCGGTACGGAAAAGATGAAAACTGGCCTTGGGTGCCTTACCTATGAACTGTCCCGGTATGTTCGCTGCAATGGTGGAAAGACACTGCATTCCATGCTGGTGGTCTTCAGTGACACTCGCATTCCTGGCCACAAAATCCCAGGTGCTCAGCACCTGACCGTTGGCATTGATACTATCAAACGCTTTCAATGCGGTATAATTCTGGAATCCTCCATCCAGTACTGCCAGATGCATCCCCTGTCCACGCAGACCGATATTATGCAGGAATTCGCCATTATGCAGGTGGATCTCATTGTAGGAGGACGTGCCGTAATTGAAAAAATCGCCGGTGATATCACCCATCTTACCAGTGTTTTCAGGAAGTACTGTGGTTACTTCTTCCAGGGCAAATTTATTGGGCGTGATCAGTCGGCCACCATCACCGGGCCGCGCGGCAAGTCCGCCTACACTTTGTACAAATGGGAGCGCACTGATCGTAGTGATCGCTGCCGCATCTGAAGTTTGTATAGAAACTGCATTGAGCCATTTGGAAACATTCAATACGGTAACATTTGCCACGTTTCGGATCTGGGTGACATATGTGGACGAAACAGGCAGATCGGTACTGTCGAGTGGAATATTGTATTTGGTCCGTCTTTCAATGGCCCGTGGTGAAAGATAAGCCCCGGGGTTTGAAAGGGTAAAAGATGAATTGCCTTTGTCTTTGAGTCGAACGATATAACGGGTGAACTGGGCACTGGATTCAGATCCGAAAAAAATACATACAAATCCCAGGAGTAGTAATTGTTTCATGGTATACCAGCTTTTGCCCGGATCAAATGTAAGGATAACCGGCTGATTAATTATGATCGACCATCCACATCGTGATGCCAAATCCCGTTTTATAAGGACCGCCGGCTCCTCCCGGATTAGGTTGGTATTCCCACAATTCATATTCGCGGTATACCAGGCCAATGCCTTTTGAATAACGGTCTACGGACCTTGATTTTGCTGCGTAGGCAGTTGGAGTGGTGATGGGTACGTTGAACGACTCATCGATCTGTTCAACAGTATATACATCTGCATAATTTTTTCCGCCATAGGAGAAAGACTCCGCATCGCCATCATAAAAGAAATCCCAGTCCTCCATGCTGTCATCATTGCTGAAACTGAACAGCGGGCCGTAAGGATCGGCGGGCAGGTATTTATTGCCTTTCCAGCTGAACCCATTACGGATGGGCAGGTGCATTTTTATAAAACGCAGATTATCTTCTACGACTTCCACCTGGTCGGCCAGGGCCGTAATAAAATAGGAGCCCGCGGGCTGCCATACCAGGGTGGCTGCTGAATCATTGAGGTAGCGGTACACCCGGTAACTGGGGCGACCCTGATTATCCGTGATCAGAGTGTCGATCACATGCTTTACCTGGTATTTATGAATTTCTGTAGTACGG
>CALRQQ020000246.1:0-5770 GCA_943370345.1 Chitinophaga pinensis | reverse complement strand
AAAGAACTGGCGCATTTTTATTCAGGGCTTTCCAGTTTATGCCATCCTCACTGAGTGCAAACCGGATCTGTTCCTGTTTGTCCCGATCACCTGATCCCTCGAAATATGTAAACAGGTAACCACGGTACGCCGCCCCGGTTTGCTGTGCGATACTCTGTACTGCTGGTATTAAAAGGAAATAAACCGCAAAGACTAAACGTAACAGATGAATCATATACTGAAAGTTAACAAATCAAGGGGTATTACAATGGTATGAACCACGTCATATATTCAGATGACGTGGGTTCATTGCTATGTCTCATAGTCATACCGGTGAAGACACTGTATTTTGCCCGAAAGCAGATACTGAAACGCAACGCACAGGGCAAACATGTTGTGGCGATCAGCAAGAACCCGTTTACCGGAGTTTTTGGCATGGTTGAAGAGTCAGGCTGATGTTCGAACTTCCAACACCTCTGCCTAACGACTTTTTTAGTAGGTTTGTGGAATAAACCACTCTCCATGTCCACTTACTATAAAGATAAAGTTGTTGTTGTGACCGGCGGTACCGATGGGATCGGCAAGGCCCTGGTTGAAAAACTGCTTGATATGGGTGCCAAAGTGGCCACCTGTGGCCGGAATCATGATAAACTGTACCAGTTACAAGCCAGTCATCCATCATCTGCCTTGCATACCATGGTTGCAGATGTAAGCAATGAAAATGATTGCCGCCGGCTGATGGAGACCACTATCAAGATGTTCGGGGGTATTGATGTACTGATCAATAATGCCGGGATCTCCATGCGGGCCGTGCTGCAGGAAGCCAATACCGATGTCTTTAAGAAAGTAATGGACATTAATTATTTCGGGGTGATCTACTGCACCAAGTATGCACTGGATTCCATCATAGAACGGAAAGGTACAATCGTAGGTGTTTCATCAATTGCCGGTTACCGGGGTCTGCCTGGTCGGAGCGGCTACTCCGCGAGTAAGTTTGCCCTGCAGGGCTGGCTCGAATCCATCAAGACTGAACTGATGACCCAGGGCGTTCATGTGATGTGGGTATGTCCCGGATTCACCACCTCCAATATCCGGAACGCCGCGCTGAATAAGAATGCCGATTCCCATGGGGAAACCCCGATGGATGAAAGTAAAATGATGCCGGCCGATGAATGTGCCGACCATATCCTGCGGGCCATTCAAAAAAAGAAAAGGACCCTGGTGCTGACCTTTACCGGCAAACGCACGGTGTTTATGCAAAAATTCATGCCGGGACTGGCTGACAAACTGGTTCATAAATTCTTTTTTAAAGACGGCAAACTGGCCAAATAATCCCGCTCAACTTATAAACCCCCATTGCATTGGCCTTAGTAACCCTTACATCGGATATTGGTAGTCCCGATTACCTTGTGGGAGCTATTAAGGCACAACTATTACAGACCAATCCGGACTTCAGACTGATCGATATTTCGCATACTATTCCTCCGTTCAATTATCCGCAGGCGGCCTATGTCTGTCGCAGTGCCATCCGTCAGTTCCCGGATTTCAGTTATCACCTGATACTGGTCAACCTGTTTGACAAGAAGCCGGAACAACTCCTGCTGGCTTTTCACCAGAACCAGTATTTTCTATGTGCCGATAACGGATTGCTCACCATGATCCTGGAAGATAATCCGGAAGTGATCATTGGTCTGCCGCTGGATAAAGAAGCCGTCAAAAACACGATTTACCTGACCTCGGTTATGGGCGAAGCAGTGAACAAACTGGTCAGAGGTGAATCCATCCAGCGGATCGGGATCCCGGATGTACCGTACCAGGAGAAAAGACACTTGCGGCCGATGGTGGAAAATAACAGTATTGAAGGGCAGATCATCTTTATCGACAGTTTTGAAAATGTGATCGTGAATATCACCCGCGAACAGTTTGAGGAACAGCGCAAGGGACGAGGCTTCACCATTGTTTTTAAAAGAGATGAAGTGATCGAAAAGATCAGTGAAACCTATGCCGATGTACCCGAAGGGGAAAAGCTCGCCCTCTTCAATAGTGCCGGGTACCTTGAAATAGCCATAAATAAAGGAAATGCCGCCGGACTATTCGGGCTGAAAGGCTTTTCGGAAAAACTGCGGCAGGCCCAGCTCTCCTATCAGACCGTCCGTGTATACTTTTCTTAATTTTTTCAATGGGGCTCCCTGAAGTACGAAAGTTTTCCTAAATTGCTAAATCTGCCAGAGCAGAATCAAAATCCAGTGCTGAAACCCTATTTTTGCCGACGCCCTGTCATTTCGGACCGGGCATGAGTAAACCATCAAAATCAGGTTTTTATGAACTTCAGAAAAGTCAACAACATCACCGGCTGGCTAATATTTCTTGTAGCCCTTGGTACCTATTTCCTGACCCGTGAGGCAAGGGGCAGTTTATGGGATTGCGGTGAGTTTGTTTCCAGTGCCGATAAGATGCAGCTACCCCACCCTCCAGGGGCACCGTTGTTCGTACTGCTCGGACGTTTTTTCATCATCCTTTTCGGGGATAATTCACAAACGGCTGCCAGCGCAGTGAACTTCATGAGTGCAATGGCCAGTGCCGGTACCATCCTGTTCCTTTTCTGGAGTGTGACCCACTTTGCCCGTAAAATGTTTGTGAATGTCGGCGAAGAACTGACCGCCTCTCAATTATTTACCACCATGGCAGCCGGTGTGGTCGGCGCCCTTGCATATACGTTCAGCGATTCATTCTGGTTCAGTGCCGTAGAAGGTGAAGTATACGCTTTGTCATCTTTTTTTACCGCCCTTGTATTCTGGTGTATCCTGAAGTGGGAACATGCTGATGAACATGCCGGCAATGATCCCGCAGCAAGAGCTAAAAGTGACCGCTGGATCGTGTTCCTGTTTTTTATGATGGGACTCTCGATTGGTGTTCACCTGCTGAACCTCCTGACGATCCCGGCCATTGTGATGGTCTATTATTACCGCCGTTTCGAAGCCAGTACTAAAGGTGCCATTATCGCCTTTATCACCGGCTGTCTCATAACCGGTCTGGTACAGGTTGGCGTTATTCAATTCTCCATGAAGGCTGCCGGTCAGTTTGACGTATTCTTCGTCAACTCCATGGATATGCCATTCTTCTCCGGTTTTGCGATCTACTTCCTGTTGCTCGCTGCGGTGATCGGATGGGCACTTGGCTTTACTGAAAAATCAGTGAACCAGACCAAAATGATCGCCTGGTTTATCATATTTCTCTTACTGTCTGCCCTGCCTTTTGTGATTGTACCCGGGGAAGGACTAAAGTTCCTGCCCTTTATCCTGATCGTTGGCGCTGCGGTGGCATTTGGCTATTTCCTTAAGCCTTCGGCCCTCCGGATCATTAAGCTTTCCCTCTGGTGTTATGCTTTTATGATGCTGGGCTACTTTATGTATTTCACCGCCATCATCCGTTCCAACGCCAATCCCAGTATTGACATGAACAATGTTGATAATCCGATCAGCCTTGTTTACTACCTGAGCCGTGAACAATATGGCAGTGCCCCATTAGTATACGGACCGCATTTTGCCGCCTCCGCACCGGAAGACCTGGTGGAAGGTGATCCCTATGTGGAAGGTGAAATGAAATACGCAAAAGGCGCGGATAAATATATCCAGCTGGGACGCACCAAAGAATATAATTTCAAAAGTGAGGTAAAGCAATTATTCCCGCGGATCTGGGATTCCAGCGATGATCAGTACCATGCACAGACCTATGCCGAATGGCTGGGACTGGCGCAGGATCAGCAATCGGGCAAATATGAAGCTCCTTCATATGGCGACAACCTGGAGTGGTTCTTCACTTATCAGATGAGCCATATGTACTGGCGGTATTTCATGTGGAATTTCTCCGGAAAACAAAACGATATCCAGGGTTTTGGCAACAAACGCGATGGCAACTGGATCACCGGGGTTTCTTTTGTGGATGACAGACGGCTGGGCGACCAGAGTATGATGCCTGACAGCCTGAAAAAAAATAAAGCACATAACCAGTTATACCTGCTTCCTTTCGTATTGGGTATTATCGGTTGTGTATATCAGTTTCTGCGAAACCGCAAAGACTGGGTGGTATCCTTCCTGCTCTTCTTCTTTACCGGTATAGCTGTGGTATTGTACCTGAATCAGCCCGGCAACCAGCCCCGTGAACGTGACTATGCGTATGTAGGTTCCTTCTATGCATTTGCGATCTGGATCGGTTTGTCAGTCGTGGCACTGGTGAAACTGGCAAAGGAAAAAGCGGACAAACTCACGTTCCAGAATATGCTGATCTACGGAAGTACACTCAGCTTTGCCATTACTTTCATGAGTTGTTTCCCCGGAAGTGGCGATGGCGCCCTGGTGGCTTCCCTCTTTGCAGCCGTCTTATTTGCACTGGTCACTGCTGGTATTACCTTTATTGGACGGGCAGTTTCCGGCGGCGGCAGCAACGACCGTGTACTGAACATAACCACTGCTGCTTTGTGTGTGGCCGTACCGGTACTCATGGCCCAGCAGGTATGGGATGACCACGACCGGAGCAACAAGACCACCGCCCCGGCCATTGCCAAGGCTTATCTTGAAAGCTGTGCCCCGAATGCAATCATCTTTACATTTGGCGATAATGACACCTATCCGCTCTGGTACGCTCAGGAAGTGGAAGGTATCCGTAAGGATGTGCGGGTGATCAATAATAGCTTACTGGGTATCGATTGGTATATCAATCAACTCCGTTATAAAGTAAATGAGTCGGATTCCGTGGATATCATATGGAGTGAAGACAAGATCGCCGGCAATGCACGCAATTATGTGGTGTATGATCCCCGTCCCAGCATACCCGAGAATGTATATTATGATCTGTATAATCTTATGAAGGATTATGTGGGCAGTGATGATCCGGGTAAAATGGACAATTCAAGAGGAGAACCCCTGAATACCTTCCCGGTCACAAAAGTATCTGTACCTGTAGACCGTGACTTCCTGTTGAAAACAGGTGCTGCGCAACCTGGTGACAGTATATTACCGGAATTCCGTTTCGAATTACCCAAACGGGCCATGATGAAGAACGATCTGATCATTCTGAATATTATAGCCGCAAACAAATGGAAACGGCCCATCTATTTCACTTCGCCGATGGGCGAACTCGGGTTCGGTCCTTATATGCGTAAAGAAGGTATTGCTTACCGGCTGTTGCCCATTATGCCTAAAATGCCTCAGCTGAACTGGGCTGTGGATCAGTCTTTACGCAGCAAAGGACTGGGCGGCACACAGATCCGGGATATGAACCTGGATACTACCTTCAGCAACCTGATGAACAAGTACGAGTTTGGCGGTGCCAATATCAAAGGCGTTTATTTTGATGAAGAAAACCGTCGTCATATTCTGAACCTTCGCAGCATTTTCGGAGAAGCCGCCGGCACAATGGCAGATGCAGGCAAACTGGACCAGGCAAAACAACTGATCGATAAAGTGGAAGCCGGTATCAATACCGAAAACCTGCCTTATGCCATGGCAAGCCGGTATAACGGACATAATCAGACCGCCCTGATCTACCTTGAAGCCTGCTATAAAGCCGGCAAAAAAGAGCTGGCAGATAAAGTAGCCGCAGCGATCCGGAAAGACCTCGAGCAACAAGCCCGTTATTATAACTATATCCGGGATAACAAGTCTGACTTTTGGGGATATTATGAACGTTCCGAAGCACCGATCAATGAACGGTTGCTGGTGGTACTGAGTGACATTGAAGCCCGTTATAAAAGTGCTGCAGGCTCCAAACCGGTCAATGAACTGAATACGCC
>CALRQQ020000245.1:0-5809 GCA_943370345.1 Chitinophaga pinensis | reverse complement strand
AAACCAGAAGGCCGTGTCACCCTGCCGGTACGTATTGATGCTGAAGGGTCCTTTGAGCGGGATGGGTGCAGGACTGTTTTTCCCCAGTATATGACCCTCGTTGGTCATAATATTCCCGTCAGGCAGTTCTACCTGCGAGTAATACGAAGTTCGTTCATTGGTAGTGGCCCTTATTTTTCGAACAGGTTCCACCAGGTTTTGACGGATAATAATAATGCCTTTGGAATCGGTACCCAGGAACAGGGTATTCAGTTTTTCATCGTACTGTGCATAACGGATCAGCACATCCTGTGGCACCTGGTCACAGATCAGTTCGGAGTACAACGTACCGTTTTCAAACTTTATTTTCCATACTTTTTCCTTGTTTACCAGTAAGGGGAAGCCCATTCCATTGTCCCAGATCAGGAGCAGGTTTCCCGGATCGGTAAAAGAAAGAATACCTCTCTGCTGCAGACTGATCTTACTAAATTGCCTGGACGATTTATTAAACAACCAGAACTCATTCTTTCGGTTCCCCAGAAAGATCTCATTGCCACATTTAAACCCCCATTTACCGCCCGGATCAGGTGCTTCGATCTCTTCGGGACCCATCATCGAAATACTGAAGTAGAGTAGTTTATTATTGTGCAGGATCAGACAGGAGGTATCGGATTCAGGGATCACCTGGTCAAACTGCAGGGCATAAGGGCCATTGGTGATCTTTTGATTTTTCCGGTAAAATGTATCCGAAATGCTGATGGTGATAATATTACTGTTGGGATTCCCGACGATCAGTTTTTTTTCATAGAACGACAGGTTGTTCTTATCGGCAAAGAAGATATTGCCCATATTGTCTGCCGTATAGATCTTTCCGGCATTATTCCGGACGAGGAAGAGGATCCGTTCGTTGGTGATATGGGAATTGTCCTCACCGGTATATGACTTGAACGACATTCCATTGTACCTGATAATTCCTGCCTCGGTGGCGATCCATAGGAAATGGGTTGCGGTATCCCATTGTAATCCTTTGATCCCATTGGAGGGCAGTCCGTCTTCCGTTCCATACTGACGGATATGGAATTGGTTCTCCAGCTGTGCATACACTGCTGCAGTATAACAGAAAGTGAGTAACGTAAACAGTAAGGCTCTCAGATACATAACCATGGCTCCGGAACAAGGTACTGAATCCTCCTTAATAATTCACATTGTAGAGGGTAGCCAGTTCGATCAGCTCTTTGATATTCCCGGCATTGGTTTTTTCGTAAATGCGGGTCTTGATGGTGGAGACGGTATTCATTTTCAGGTTGAGGTTCTCGGAGATCTCCTTGGTGCCGATGCCTTTCAGTACATAATGCAGGATCTCGAGTTCGCGCGGGGCCAGGGTCTTGAAGGGATTGTCCTGGTGATGGATATCATTGCGTTTCTGCGGGGTTTCATTCTGGATGAATTTCTGCAGGGTCTGGATCATCTCATCTTCACCCACTGATTTGGAGAGATAATAATTGATGCCGTACTGTTTCACCGCTTCACCATAGATCTCGGCGGGCTGCATGGAGAAGACAAGGATATTCAGATCGGGATAAACACGACGGATATTCGGGATCACTTCCAGGGTATTGCCATCCGAGAGAATGATATCAAGAATGAGGTGGGTGTATTTGTTCTTTACCAGTTCCTTCATCAGTTCATTGCAGGTACCCACTTCTTCAATATCAGTAAAGCCCAGAGTGAGCTGGACATGCAGCTTCAAACCCTTACGGATCATACTATGATCATCAGCGATGAGGATTTTCGGATGCATAACCGGAATCTGTTTTACAGCGGGCAATTCGTTAGTCAATTCGTTCATCAAGGCACTAATTTCCATCTTTTCTTTTGGCTTTTTGTAGAATTAATTCTATCTCCTCACCGGATCAGGCTGATCGTCCCTTTCAGGATCTGCCGGCTATTATCTTTTAACTCAACTAAGTATATATACAGACCCGTTGGTTGCACCTGACCCCGATAGCGCCCGTCCCAGGGGTTGCGGGTATAGTCGGAAGACTGGTACAGTAACTGTCCGCCCCGGTTAAAAACCGACACCCGGGCACCCGGATACAGGGCCAGACCGGGTATGGTCCACTGATCATTTTTCCCATCCCCGTTGGGGGTAAAGCCGGTGGGGATGAACAAACCGGCCACGGCTGTTACGATCACTTCATCGCTCGCGGTACAGCCGCTGCTGAGGGAACTGACCTGCAGGGTATACGTAATGGGTAAAATGGGGGTACATACCGGGCTCAATACTGATGGAGCACTGAGATAAGTGGAAGGCGTCCAGCTATACTGATAATTGCCGGCTGGTGTTACTGCAGCCGGGAGGCTGATGGCCGTACCGGCCCGTACCACCGTATCAGGCCCGGCATTCACCTGCGGTGTAGTGGCGATAATAATGGTTTGCACAAATGGCGCCGAAACACAACCGGCATTATTAGCGGTGGTCAGTGTTACCGGATAGCTGCCCGCAGTATTGTATTGATGGGTAAAGGAGGGTACAGCAGTACTGGTTCCATTGCCCAGGTCCCAGGTCCACTGAGTAATACCGTTAAGGGAGGATTGGATCGTTACCGGCTTACCGGTGCAGAAGGGCGCTCCGCTGATGGAGAAGTCAGCTGCCGGATTGGGATGAATGAGAATGGTCTTTGTGGTATCCCCGATACAACCATTGCTGGCGATCAGTCGGTAGTTGACCTGCTGGTTACCGGCCACCATGAATGGTTTGCTGGTATTTATGGTACCAGCTGTACTGTAATCGGCAAAAAGCCAGCGGTAATCACGGATCGTAAAACCATTGTTATTGGAAGTACCGGTGAATGATATCAATGAATTCAAACAGGCCGGATCACTGATCGTGAAATCCGGTTTGGGTCCTTCTTTAACCACCATACGGATACTGGTATACTCCGTCTGATTACAGGCATCGATCTCGGGTGACGTAAAGGTTATGGGTATATCATAACTACCTGTACGCGCCAGGGTGAAATCCTGTTGCAGGGTATAGGTATAATATTTTCTGCCATAAATAACGGAAGAATCCGACGGCACCGGATTTATGATCAGCGAATCGGTGTTGGGATTTAATCCGGGTACCTGGCTCAACCGCCACTGGATAGAAGTGGCTTTATAGGCCAGTTGTAATGTAAGGCGAAAGGGCGAATTGGGACAGGTAAAGGTATCGCTTAGCGGGGTACTGCTGAGGGTATTGCGGAAACTGCTGCTACTGTTGAGGTCATTCACCAGTGTGCCCATGTTGTAGCCATAACTTTCAAAGTATCCTGCACCATATACGGAAGCAATAAAGGAGGAGTCGCTGCTGATACTGTGTTGTACCGGTGTACCGAGAAAGCGTCGTACCACTACGGTATAAGACGGATCAGCGGGATGCGGCCGCCACTCGGCTGCGATGGGTGCGGTGCCATCTATACGCAATGAAGCAAGACCTGTTTGCGGAATAATGATATTGATGAACGTAATATCGATCGCTTCTTTGCGGGTGGCATAGAAGCGGGCTGATTTTACACCTTGTTCTACCGGACTCAGGTAGAGCATTTCCGGATCGCCTATGGGTGGATCAATAGTACCCACACATTGATTATAAGAAACGGCATACTGGGCCACCAGGATAGGGGCATCGGCTTCGATCAGATCGCCGCTGTCGCTCGTGAATTCGTAATAAAAATTATTGATGAGTCCGGTGAGCGGTACTCCATTTCGTTTAACGAGGGTACCGGGTTTTCGTACCGCCACGCGGTAATAGTTGAGAAAGGGTCCGCTGATATCGCCATTCGGATTCATCACGGTATGATAGGTGAGGTAGCGGGTGCCCCAGGCATTGGCCGGAAAGATCTGTTGCTGCATCACTTCACCGCCATTGCCCTGTGAACAGATGATATTGCGGCTGCTGCCCGAAAAGACGGCTACCGGGTGACAGTTGCCATCGGCACCGGCCACGGAAACGATCTTACTGCCACTCATATCTTCACCGGTAAATGTGCCGGTCTTTTTACCGAATACATTGTAACCCTCTCCCTTGTTGAGGTTGACGGTATAGGTTTGTCCGGCCAGCCAGCCGCCTTCCGTATTGGCTGAAGGTGTGATCTGAATGCTTGTATTATCCGATGATGCGAGCACAAAGAACCAGGAATAGCTGTCGGGGTAATTGGAGAGCTGGGTGAAGTTGAGCGAGTAATAGGTATAGCCATAGGTTTCTACCGGCATCAGCATGGTGGCGCCGGAAGAAACGGAACCCTGCTGATGAGCATAGACCACGATGGGGGTATCGCTCACAATATGAATACCGCGTGTGAATAATCCTTCACTCAGGATACGGGCATCGTTGATGCCGGTCTTGGGGATCGTAACGGTTATATCTACAGTATTGGCCGGCACGGCAACGGTCTGTGTCCAGCCGGTGCCATTCACACTTACGGTAACAGTAGCGGCGGTTTCGGCACTCAGGTAAAGTACCATATTCTGGCTATTGCCACCCTGGGTGAAGAGGACATTGTGTCCATACCCTAACCAGAACTCTTTTCCTTTATTTGATTTTTGAAGCTGCGCGTTTGTAACGATCGTACTAAAAAAAATTCCTGCGAGGAGAAGACCATATCGGATAGCAGGGATTTTCATGGATCATAAACAGGTTGATGCTATCAGCGGATAATGCTCACCGTTCCTTTCAGCACACGGTTGGAACCGTCATTCAGCCGAATTACAAAAACATAGACGCCGATCGGTTGTGTTGTTCCTTTCAGCGTACCGTTCCAGGGAGTGCTGGTATATCCTTTCTGATCAAAGATGATTTGTCCGGCGCGGTTGAATACGGTCACCCTTGCTTCGGGGTACAGCGCCAGTCCGGGAATGGTCCACTGATCATTTTTCCCATCTCCATTGGGCGTAAAGGCCGAGGGAATATATAAACCGGTGATGGGACTGATGATCACAATATCGGTACCGATACATTTACTGGTTTTATCCATTGCTTGTATCGTATACGTGGTAGTGGCATCCGGTGTGGAAACGGGATTCAGGATTGTAGCTGCATCGAGATAAATAGAGGGGGTCCACAGGAAACTGTAATTACCCGGGTTAGTGATCGTGGCATCAATGGTGGTCGATGATCCGGCATTGATCATTTTATCCGGCCCTGCATTGATCGCCGGGATCGGGTTGATCGTAACAGGTTGACTGACCGTGGCTGATTTACATCCTTCCGGGTTGGAGAGGAAGAGACGGATATCGTAAGTGCCTGCGGTATTGAACTGGTGCGTAAAGGGCGGTGTAGCATTGGATACAGTGGGCCCCAGGCTCCAGTTCCAGAAATGCGAACCGGTAACAGTGGAATTGAGGGTGATCGGTTTCTTCTCACATAGCGTATCACCGGTAATACTAAAGTTCGCTACCGGATTCGCCCGTACAAGGGAAATGGTCTGGAACGCGGTATCACTCGCACAGCCTGCGGCATAGCTTACCCAGTGTTTCACCACAATATTGGTGGCGGCATTGGCATAGGCATGGGTGATGCTGTTGGAAACAGTGGAGTTGCCCGTTTGATTGTCTCCGAAATTCCAGTACCAGGTGGGGGGATTAGCTCCACCGGTTGGTACGGAAGACGTAAAGCTGAATAAACTATCGATACATGGTTTTCCTGTAACTGTAAATGTTGAGGGGGGCTTGCTGCTTACGTTCACCGTAAAGCGGAACGTATCGCTCGCGCAGGTATTCGTGCCCGTTACCACCAGGGTTACGTTGAAATTACCCGTACTGGTATAAGTATGGAAGAAAGGGGCAT
>CALRQQ020000244.1:0-5833 GCA_943370345.1 Chitinophaga pinensis | reverse complement strand
ATTTTGACGAGCCGAGTATATTTAATTTTAGCGGATCTTATAATAAGAAGCGATATTATATTGAAGTGACAAATTATGATAAGCTTAAATCTAAAATGGGTCAATACAGTTCTGCCTTGTCTGATCGAGATAATGTTATAAAAATACTTATCAGCAATAATGAGTTTTTATGGCAGGTTTACTCAGGAAATGGAAAGAAGTGGCTTAGTAATATATTTGATCAACAAAAAGATTATTGTACTAAGGAACAGTATAAATCTGACTTATTTGTCAGCAAAGAAAAACTTGAGGAGTTTGAAGAATGGGAGTATGACCAGCTTCATGTTGATGTGAATTTTGTAGATGGCGTTGAATTAGATATAGCAGCTTTCAGGAAATGGAGAAACGGCGAGTACGCCAATGCAATTTTAATTTGCGAAAATGGCGAAATCGTAATGCCAGATACTCCCCTCTCCACGAGTGGAGAGGGGCCGGGGGTGAGGTACATCTGCGGTTCAGAAGTAGAGAAAATGTCCAAATCCAAATTCAACACCGTAAACCCAGATGTGCTCGTTGAGAAATTCGGCGCCGATACTTTCCGTATGTACGAAATGTTCCTTGGTCCGGTAGACCAGAGCAAACCCTGGGATACCAAGGGTATTGAAGGGGTACACCGTTTCCTCAAAAAACTCTGGCGTTTATTCTTTGATGAACTGAAGGGTAAGATCTGGACCGAAGAAAAAGCTACTGCTGAAGAGCTGAAAGTATTACACCGCACCATCCGGAAAATAGAAGAAGATACCGAACGTTTCAGTTTTAACACAGCGGTAAGTGCCTTCATGATCTGTGTAAATGAACTGGCCGATCTGAAATGCCATAAGCGCGAAATACTGGAACCACTGGTCATTATGGTCACTTCTTATGCCCCACACGTCAGCGAAGAGCTCTGGAAGGCCCTGGGCAACCCAAATTCTGTGCTGGATGCCGCATTTCCTATATATGAAGAAAAATATACAATTGAATCTTCGAAGGAATATCCGGTGAGTATTAACGGAAAAGTGCGGACCAATATTAACATTGCTTTAGATGCAACTGCCGAGCAGGTTCAGGAAATTGCAATGGCAAACGAACTGGTGCAGAAATGGATGGAGGGTAAGCCTTTGAAGAAATTCATTTTTGTAAAAGGGAAGATGATCAATGTAGTTATCTAGTTCTAAACTTCTGGAAAGTTTAGAACTTTCCAAAGTTGTCAAACTAAAACTCCGTATAATGAAGAGAAGCTTTACCCTCATTGCTGTATTAACTGGTGCACTTTTTATGAATGCTGCCAAAGCGAATAATCACAACGATTCTGCGCAGCAAAACCTGAAAGCTAAAATGGAACTGATGGAAAAACATATTCACCAGTTGCAGACCGAAGTAAAAACATTACGCGAAACCGATCGTGCCCAACAGGCCGAACTCAGCGCTATCAAACAGGGTACTCCTGCCACCAGAACCAAAAAACTGGTGATAGACCGCAGGGGTAGCAAACAAGCCAGTTTCCAGTAAACTAAATAGAACTTTTGGAAAGTTTTCAAACTTTCCAAAAGTTCTTACCATCAATTTCCGCCGTTTATATAACTCCTCTTTTTAAATCACCCCGGGGTTGCTTATCTTGTCTGTCACAAAAAATGACTGAATGAGAAAGTTGCTCCTGCTGGCCGTAAGTTGCTGGTTCTACCAGGCTGTTCAAGCCCAACAACCGGGGTCTTATTTTTTATCTGCCCCGAGTTTAAGTCCTGACGGACAAACCGTCGTTTTCAGCTTTGAAGGCGATCTCTGGAAAGCTTCCGTAGCCAATGGCGAAGCCGTTCGATTAACTGCCATGCAGGGATACGAAACCAATGCCCGGATCTCTCCCGATGGCCAATGGGTGGCATTTACCGGAAGACAGATGGGTAATCCGGATGTATACCTGATGCCGCTGGCTGGTGGCGAGATCAAACAGCTCAGTTTTCACAGCGGCAACGATGATGTGAACAGCTGGAGTTGGGATAGCCGCAGCATTTATTTCACTTCCAACCGCGCCGGACAACAATCCGGTTATACCGTAGCTATTAACGGCGGTACACCGAAGCGTTTGTTCGGTGATCATTTCTTTATGCTGGATCATGGTCTGTTCGAACACCCCCGTACCGGCGATATCTATTTCAACGATACCTGGGAAAGCAGCAGCCAGGCTGCGCGTAAACGATATAAAGGACCGTTTAATCCGGAGATCCAGTCTTACAATACCAAAACAAAAGCCTACACCAAACACACTAATTGGGAAGGAAAGGATTTTGCTGTGTCGATAGACAAATCCGGAAATATCTATTTCATTTCCGATGAAGCCAATGGCGAATACAATCTCTATACGTTTGAGAAAGGAAAGAAAACAGCTTTAACGCGTTTCCCTACTTCTATCAAAGCGCCGATGGTAAATGCCAATGGCGGTAAAGTAGTATTTGAGAAAGATTACCAGCTATGGATATATGATGTGGCAGCCAAACGTTCGCAGCAACTCGAGATCAAACTGCTGCGTAACAATATTCTGGCGGCCGATAAAGACTACCAGGTACGGTCCAATATCAGCAATTTCGATATCTCTCCCGATGGTAAAAAAATTGCTTTCACTTCTCGGGGAGAAATTTTTGTAAGTGATGTGGATGGTAAGTTCATCCAGCAGATCAACCGGAAAAATGCGGAACGTGCAAGGGAAGTGAAATGGTTGAGCGATAACAAAACCCTGCTCTTTAACCAAACCGCCGATGGTTACCTGAACCTCTATACAGTGGCGGCAGATGGCAGTGCGGGTATCAAACAGATCACTACAGATAAAAAAGACAATCGTTCTGTATCATTCAATAAAAGCAAAACCAAAGCCGTATTCCTCAGCGGCCGGGATGAAGTTCGTTTGCTCGATCTGAAAACATGGGAAACAAAAACCCTGGTAAAAGATGAGATCTGGGCCTTCCAGAATTCCGATCCCGGATTTTCGCCCAATGAGGAATATGTGTTCTTTACGGCCGTTCGCAATTTTGAACAGGATCTGTTCATCCATCACCTGAAAGACAATAAAACCATCCAGTTGACCAATACAGGTGTATCTGAATCTAATCCGGTATGGTCGCCCGATGGTAAGTATATCTATTTTAATTCGGCCCGTACCAAACCATCCTATCCTTTTGGTCCGCAGAATCCGAGGATCTACCGCATGCCGCTGGAGAAACTGGACGATCCTTTCCGCAGCGATAAATACAATGAACTTTTTGTCACTGAGAAAAAGGACACCAGCAAAAAAGAACCAGCAGTGGTTCCGATCAAAGTGGATCTGACCCGGATCATGGACAGGCTGGAGCAGATCGGTCCTGATTTTGGATCGCAATACCTGCTGACGGTTTTGCAGAAAGGAGAAAAGACCACGGTCTTATTTGCGAGTAACCATGCAGAAGGCCGCGGTGCTTTATGGAAAACCACCCTGGAGCCTTTTGAAACTCCTAAAACAGAAAAAATAACCGGTGCCGATGCCTTCGGTTTCGATTATGCCGCTGCGGGAGATAAGAGTATGGTGCTAATGAATGGCAACCTCTTTAAACTGAACCTGGATGCCAACAAGGTAGATCCGGTTTCCATCACCCACACTTTCCGTCGCAATCTTGCGGCAGAGTTTGCACAGATCTTTGAAGAAACCTGGGCACAGGTAGAACAGAATTTCTATGACGAGAAATTTCACGGATTAGACTGGGTAGCTACCAGGAAAAAATACGCAGCTTTCATTCCTTACCTCAACAGCCGTTCAGACCTGCGCGTGTTACTGAACGATATGCTGGGCGAGCTGAATTCTTCGCACCAGGGATTCAGCACTTTCGGGGATGATGAAAATATCAGCCTCTCTAACCGCACCATGGAAACGGGTATCCTGTTCGACAATGAGGATCCTTATAAAGTAAGATCCATTGTAGCGAGAACCAACGCCGATAAAAAATCGATCGATGTTCGTGCGGGAGATGTACTGGTAAAAGTGAACGATGAGGAAGTGGATACCAAACTCGATCGTAATACGTATTTCAGCAGACCCTCTCTGGATCGTGAGATCAAACTGGGTTTCCGTAGGGGTACAGAAATGGTAGAGGTCAAGATCCATCCGCAGCCGTCTCTGTTTGCGAACCTGTACGACGAATGGATCGATACCAACCAGAAAAGGGTAGATGATAAAAGCAATAACCGCATCGCCTACCACTGTATGAAAAACATGAGTACGGAAGAACTGGAAAAATTCCTGATCGATATGACACAGGATTTTTATCGCAAAGATGCCATGATCCTCGATCTCCGTTACAATACCGGAGGTAATGTACACGATGAAGTGCTGAAATTCCTGAGCCAGCGTACTTACCTGAACTGGAAATACAGAGAAGGGAAATTATCGCCGCAGTCCAATTTTGGTCCGGCAGACAAACCCATCGTATTGCTGATCAACGAGCAATCCCTGAGTGATGCAGAAGTAACGGCTGCCGGTTTTAAAGCGCTGAAACTGGGTAAGATCATTGGTATGGGTACCTACCGCTGGATCATTTTTACCAGTGGTGCCGGACTGGTAGATGGTTCTTTTGTACGCCTGCCGGGCTGGGGCTGTTACAGTATTGATGGGAAAGACCTGGAACTGACAGGTGTGGATCCGGATATCCAGGTAGGAATGAATTTCGAGGACCGTATCAACAAACGTGATCCGCAATTAGACAGGGCAATAGAAGAGATTCTGAAACAGTTGAAATAAGACAACTTATATCAGTTAACTCATCAGCCGCCGGAATTCTCCGGCGGCTTTGTTTTGAGGGATGTGATTGTATAACGGGTAGCCACTAACTTTATACTATGTTGCCAGACATCTTGAAAAAATATCAAAAAGCATTTCAGCCGGTTGTGACTTTTGATCCGGAGAACGACAGCCTGTTATTGTTGAATTTTACAGAAGCCAATACATTACTTACTGCAGCTATAGTAGAAGATACGCAACTGTTCAGCAATCATATACAGCGGCAACTTACAAACGCCGGTGCATTATACGGTATTGGCGGTTATGATGAACATAGAACAGTGTACAGCAGAAGCCGCGTATTTGATGCACCCGATGGCGAAGAACCCCGCCGCCTGCACCTGGGTGTAGATATCTGGGGCACTGCACATACAGCAATTTTTGCTCCGTTGGATGGGATCGTGCACAGTTTTGCCTTTAATGATCATTATGGTGATTATGGTGCCACGATTATTCTGCAGCACCAATTGGATGGTTGTCTGTTTCACACATTGTACGGCCATCTCTCCTTACAGGATCTGACAGGCATCACAGAAGGCAAACCCATCCGCGCCGGAGAACGGATCGCGCATTTTGGAGAACAACAGGAGAATGGCCACTGGCCACCCCACTTACACTTTCAACTGGTGATAGATCTGGAAGGTAAAAAAGGAGATTATCCGGGTGTTTGCCAGTTCAGTAAACGGGCACAATATCTTGCCAACTGTCCCGATCCCGATCTCATACTCGGTATGTTGGCCCATGCCGGAAAATAAACATCCTATTTTGTTGTGTACAGTTTTACCAGTTCCTCCCATTCATCCTGTAAGGAACTGTTGCAGGGTACTTGGCCTGCTCTGCTGTACCAATAACGGGCATTACCTGCATCTCCTTCCTTGCGGTGAAGGTAGGCGTGTACATGAGCGGCATCCCTATCAGTCAGGTCGTTGATGAGGTCGTGTGCTTTGTTCCAGTTTCCTTTGGCATCATACCATAAAGCACTGAGTACGGGACTGATTCCGGCGGGAGGTTCTG
>CALRQQ020000243.1:0-5851 GCA_943370345.1 Chitinophaga pinensis | reverse complement strand
AACCAATTTACGCAGGAGACGCTCGACCTCGTGATAGCGGTCGGCTAAGGCCATAAAGTCGTTATGATGGATCCCATAAACGCGGGCAGGTTCTAGTGTGTGAATACTGAGGTGACTGGGACTCCGTTGGAAAAAACTCGTTATGGATAAGAAGAACTGCTGATCCATGGCGATCCATTCCGTGATCTCCTTGCCGTTCTTGTGATAAAAAATACGGGCAATCCCTTTATCCAGGAAGTAGATATAATCACACACCATTTTTTCCCGGAGGAGCTGGTGGTCCTTCTCTACCTCCCAGCATTTCCAGGCTCCCAGAAAGGCTTTTTCTTCAATGGGAGACAGGGGAGACATACCAAATACCGCCTTTTTCAATGCATCCATGACCGGAAATTAAGGAAAGAAATAATACTTTTAGGTATGATTCAGCTTCCCCCTTATTTAAAGAAAGGAGATACGATCGGACTGGTATGTCCTGCAGGCTACATGCCTTTTGAAAAAGTGAAGACCTGTGTACAGGTCCTTCAGGACTGGGGGTACAATGTAAAAGTGGGCAATACGGTCGGCGGCGGGTCCATGACCTATTTTTCCGGGACGGATGAGGAACGGCTGCGCGATTTTCAACAGATGCTGGATGACCAGGAAGTCAATGCCATTCTGTGTGCACGTGGAGGCTATGGTACCGGGCGGATCATCGACCGGATCGATTTTAAAAAATTCGCGAAACAACCCAAGTGGATCATCGGGTACAGTGATATCACCGTACTTCATGCGCACCTGTTCACCAATTACAATATCAGTTCGCTCCATGCTCCCATGGCCGGTGCATTCAATGAAGAAGGGTATAAGAATGAATTTGTCGGCTCCTTGAAAAATGCACTGGAAGGGAAGAAAATTAAATACCAGGTGCCGGCACATGAACTGAACCGACGGGGTGAAGCAGTAGGAGAACTGGTAGGAGGTAATCTGGCCCTGCTGACTCATCTGGTAGGGACGGATTCCGATATTAAAACCAAGGGTAAGATCCTTTTTCTCGAAGATGTGGGGGAGCAGTTATATAATCTCGACCGGATGCTGTACCAGCTGAAACGCAGTGGCAAACTGGCCAGGCTGGCCGGATTGATCTTCGGGGGCTTCACAGATACAAAAGATACAGACCGGCCCTTTGGCAAATCCATTAATGAAATACTGAGAGATCTGGTTGCGGAGTATGATTATCCGGTGTGCTACGACTTCCCGGTCAGTCATACCGACCGCAATTACGCCCTGAAGATCGGGGTGGGCTATAAACTAAAAGTTACCCGGAGTAAAGTGACCCTCGAAGAATAAAAAACCGCCCCGCTGCCACGGGACGGTTGCCATTAACCCTTATCGAAGCCTTTATTGATTTATAACAGTACGTTACGTACTCACTGCATTCATGTCCACAAATCCTCCGGCTACAGCAGAATATAATTCAGGCTTTAAATCTGCCGCTGTTTTTCAGATAATACAAATTGATTAAATTTATATTCCAATAGTCAAAATCTATCAGATGACCTTTATTCAACTGGAGTATATCGTGGCCGTGGATACCTGGCGGCACTTTGCCACGGCGGCGGAGCATTGTTTTGTGACCCAACCCACCCTGAGTATGCAGATCCAGAAGCTGGAGGAAGAGCTCGACCTGAAAATTTTCGACCGGAGCAAGCAGCCGGTGGTGCCAACCGAAACCGGCATTGAAGTGATCCGGCAGGCAAGGGCGATCCTGGCCGGCCGAAATCATCTGATGCAAACCATTCAGGAGAAGAAGGGATTACTGGTAGGGGAGTTACGGATAGGGATCATTCCCACCCTGGCCCCTTATTTATTGCCGCTCTTTGTGCAGCCCTTTACCCGGAAATACCCCGGTGTGCGACTGATCGTACATGAAATGATGACTGAAGGGATCATCACCCGTTTACGGGAAGGGAAGATCGATGCGGGGATCCTGGTGACCCCGCTGCAGGAACCGGGCATTCAGGAGTTCGTCCTTTTCTATGAGGAAATGATGGCCTATGTGTCGCGTAAGAATGCGGCCTATAAAAAAACCTATATGTTGCCACAGGATATCGACCCCGATAAGCTCTGGTTACTCGAAGAAGGTCATTGCCTGCGTTCACAGATCGTGAACCTGTGTGAACTGCAGAAGATAAGCCGGGAAAACAGCCATTTTGAGTATGAAGCAGGAAGTGTGGAAACCCTCCGGCGGATGGTGGAAATGAATGACGGCATCACCATTCTGCCTGAACTTGCCACCCTGGATATGCCTGCTTCGCAACGGCAGCTGATCCGGTATTTCAGGAAGCCGTCACCTATGCGGGAAGTGAGCCTCGTGGTACACCGCAACCTGGTCAAACAGCGGCTGATCGATATGATGAAGCAGGAGATCCTGCTGACGATCCCCGATAAGATCCGGAAAAATAAATCGCAGAACGTGGTGCCGGTTGAATTATAATCTCAGTAAAGAGTCCAGGTGCTTTACTGTTTTCGGGTAGTCATAAAGGTTATTATGGCTGCCGCCTTCGATCGTGATCAGCTCGCCGCCAGACTTGAGCAGCGGGAGCAGCCGGGTGGAATTTTTATACGCCACCACGCCATCGTCTGTACCATGAAAAAGCGTAACCGGCGCGGATACCTGTTGTACATATTGATAAGCAGGCAGGTCATAGTGCAACATCCAGCGTACCGGGTATACAGGAAGGTAGCGGCTGACCACGGCCGGAAAATCATAATAGGGCGTTTCCAGGATCAGGCGTTTGCAATCGCGTATGGACGCCAGCTGCGCAGCAATCCCGGTCCCCATGCTTTTCCCGTAAATGATGATACTATCGGCTGCAAAACGTTTGATAGCGATCTTATACACCTGCAGGGCCCAGTCATATAATTTTTCCTCCGTGAGTTTCCCTGTACTTTTCCCGAATCCGGGATAATCGATCATCAATACCTGGTAGCCATGCCGCGTGAAATACGGAATGTACTTTGCATACCAGGAAATATTACGTTTGTTGCCGTGAAAATAAAGTACTACCCCACGGGTCACTGTATCCGTACTGGAAAAATCGACCAGACTGAGGGTGTCTTCCTTCGTCAGCGGTATGCTGATATCCTTATGCGGCTGCGGAAAATTATAGGAGTACTGCCTGTTCAGCGTGAGCGGGTGAAACAATACTGCATCCTGCAGGAAATAAAGGGCCATGCCTCCGATAAGGTAAATGATGAGCGAGGTCCAGAACCATCTTTTCCAGTTGATTTTTTTCATTCACACAAAGGTCGGGGAAAATGGTGAGCCCTCCTTCGCTATAGCTTTGGAGGATAAATGGTGATACTAAGAGGCCTTGTCATCCCGAAGCGAAGCGAGGGATGAATGCTGATCAAGAGGTTCTTCAATTCCGACGAAGGAGGAATCTTAGCTGGAATCCGTGCAAAAAGAACAGGCACCCCGTATTACGAAGTGCCTGTCTTTATTTAAAGATTCCGACTAACTGTTTCTTCCGAAATAACTCCTCAACCCGTACACCGCATTATTAGTGATCTCATCGGCCATACATTTCATCATGTCGTGCTCAGAAGGAGGGACGTCCATTCTGCGGTTGAGCTGATTTTTGTCCTCCTGGCTGAGTGCCCGTTCGTCGCCGGTGAAGTGACTGAACCGGGTACTCCAGCTATGGGTGGATGAATATTGATCAGACCAGATCCGGCGGCCATTCTCATCCCTGACGGTTACCTGCAGTACTGCGTGGCTGCGGAGAGTGCGGGTGGTGGTAATGATAGTGGCCTGCACTTTTGCATATTCACGTACCACACTGTCGGGGCGGTATACGGTTTCTTTCACCACTACGTCTTTTGTCACTTTACGGGTACTGCGGTCATCAAATACCCGGCCGAGGTCCATATTTACCAGTTGCATACTCATCTCCTGGTCTACCCGGATCCGGCGGCTGCGGGCATCCCAGGCGGAGTAGAACCGGATAAATTCGCTTCCGCTGTTCTGTTGCAGGGAACGGATCAGCTGATCATCGAGATTGGGCTGACCAATACCATAAGCACTATATACAAAACCGCCATCCCGTTGCATGGGGATCACCACCACATTCGTAACGGCATATTCAAAGACCTCATTCATTTTCAGGATCGCCTCGCGGTCGCCGGCTTTGAACTGCAGTACGGCCTGAAATTCGCGATAGGCATTGCGGTAACTCTGCTTGTCGGAGTGTTGCATAAATGCCAGTCCGCGTTCATAACGTACGTTCCCGGCTTTTTCCCGGTAAGTGACCAGGTCGGTGGTATGGTCATCAGGTAATACAATGCGATACACATCGGGTACACGGTAGATGGCATCATATAACCGTTGCAGGGACGCATACTCATAGTAGATCCATTCCCATTTCAGTTCATTGGTACTTTCATGGTACGAACGGATCCTGGCTTCATGATCCTCCACGGCGTACTGATAAGCATTGCGGAGGGTGGACAGGAGTTTAGCATCATTCGGGTCCTTCTGCAGTTTTTTTGCTGCCAGTTCCACCGCTTCATCGTAGCGGCCTTTTTCATACAGTTTGCTGGCAGATTTACAGGAAACCATCAGCAGGGCGATCCCGGAAAACAATGCAGTGTAGAGTTTCAGTTTCATAAACACCTCCTTTTTTTATAGGACGTGCAAACTGAAGGCCGGTTAACACCGGATACCCGCAATTAGCCTATCATTAACATATGGAGTCGGGAATCAGTATTTGAGGATGTCGCGGATGAAGTTATGGTACTCATCAAAGTCCGGAAGATTGTTGTGTCCGCCCCCGATTATGCGGATTAATGTCACTTTTTGCGGGTTTAGCCGTTGCAGGGCCTCGCTGTGGCGGATCGGGATCAGCCAGTCCTTGGTTCCATGAAGGATATACGTATGACATTTTACATTTGGCAACCATAGATCAGTCCGTAACTTGAATCGTAACACTAACCGTAATGGCAGCATCGGCAGAAAGCGTTCGATGACCCGGATAAAACTGAAATAGGGGGCATCCAGAATGAGGTAGCGGGGCTGGTTGTCCGAGGCGAGTTTGGTGGCAAAGCCGCTGCCCATACTGCGGCCATACACGATCAGGTGATCTTCGGGGTAGGTTTCTTTCAGCTTGTCGTACACAAACTGCATATCCGACAACATTTCCTTTTCACTCCGCTTGCCTGTGCTCTTTCCAAAACCCCGGTAATCCACTAATACCACATCATAATTGAACCGGTAAAAATCCTTTGCATAGCGGGCCCATCCTTTAATACTCCGGGTATTGCCATGAAAATAAAGGATCAGTCCTTTCGGCTTTTCCCGGAAAAAATGCAGCCCGTTGATCCGTACACCCGGCTCAATATCAAAAAAATATTCCCGGAAAGGCGCATCATATTTGAACTCGAAGTCCTGCTTTAATTTCTCCGGTTTGAAAATGAATTTTTCCTGGAAAAAATAAGCGATCACCGAGAGAAAAGCGATGCCGCCGAGTATGTACCAGATGATAGGAGGCAAGTTGGTTGTTTTGGTTTTATGGAAGTGTTACGACTTGTGCGCTATACGTTTCGAGCCAACAGCCCCATCGAAGGAGTTTGAATCTACAGTAACGAATAGTAGCTTGTTTTACGAAATGCCGCTCGTACTTCTAACTTCGTACTTCTAACTTCGTACTTCGTATTTGTATTAGTATCTCGCTCTGATCTCCTTCACTGTCAGTGACCCCTGTTTGTGGGTAAAACTCGCCCGGCTCCAAGAGGGTGGTCCAAAGGCACCAACCACATTATTGGAGAAACCATATCCTTCTTTGGGAATACCGAGGGTGTTTTTATTCATTCT
>CALRQQ020000242.1:0-5868 GCA_943370345.1 Chitinophaga pinensis | reverse complement strand
ATTTCGCGGTGTTGAAAAACAGGATCAATGGTACCATTGATCTTTATGAAACAAATTCAGAAGACCTGTTGCTGAGAAGAAGTCTTCCTGTAGCGACCGGTTATTCATTTGTTTGGGATAACCTGGGTAAAACACGGAATACCGGTATTGAGGTTATGATCAATACAGATAACGTAGTGACAAAGGATTTTAAATGGGCGTCTATTTTGAATTTTTCCTCCAATAAGAACCGTATCGTGGAATTGTATGGTGATGGCAAAGATGACCTGGGCAACCGCTGGTATCTGGGTCACCCAATCGGTATCATTTATGACTATAAAATGGTCGGAGTGTGGCAAGCAGGTGAAGACGCATCGGCCTGGGATCCCAGTGCCAAACCCGGCGACCTGAAATTCCAGGACACTAACGGGGATAAGAAGATCACTTCGGATGACCGCGTCATTCTGGGACAGACAGCACCTAAATGGATCGGAGGTCTGACAAATACGTTCAGTTACAAAAATTTAACACTGAGTATTTTCATACAAACTGTACAGGGTGCACTGAAGAATAATGTGGCACTTACCTATGCGGATGAAGCCGGACGTATGAATATTTTCAAGGAGACAGGATACTGGACAGCAGAGAATAAGAACAATACACGCCCGGCCCTCTCTTATACCAATACTAGGGGATATGGCTATGCTTCCGACAACAGTTATACCCGTATCAAGGACGTATCCCTCAGCTATACATTCTCCAAGGCTATGCTGGATAAACTGAAACTCGGTAGTCTGACCTGTTATGTAAGCGGGCGTAACCTGTATACATTTACCAAATGGATCGGTTGGGATCCGGAACATAACTATTCCTTCCGGGGATCAGGTGACTGGACCAATAATTATCCCATCACACGCCAGGTAGTATTTGGTATGAATGTAACCCTCCGTTAATTGATCAATTAAAAACAAGAACAATGAAGAAAACAACCTATATATTGCTGCTTGCCGTTGGCACCCTGCAGTTCTTCAGCTCCTGTAAAAAGGATTACCTGGAAGAAGAACTCTATTCCAGTTATTCGCCGGTAACGCTGACCGACTCACTCGGCTTTGAAGCTTCTGCCGTTGGATTGTATAATCACATGAGTACTTTTTTCAGTTACAGTGATCCTCAGGGTTGGCCCAGTGTATGGCATGCCGGTACGGATATTGCCTTTGTTCCCCCGAGCCAGAAACAAGGGATCGAAGTACCTTATTACGATTACAACCAGCTGATCAATACTGATGGAGCCGCCTCCTTTACCTGGGGATGGTCATACCGCATGATCAATAATGCCAATATCATTATCAAGAATGCAGAAGATCCAGGCCTAACCGGTATGTCGGAAGCCAATAAGAAAGGTCTGAACGGAGAAGCACGCTTCTTCAGAGCCTATGCGTATAATGTATTGGCCACATGTTTTGGTAAAGTGCCAATCCAGCGTGAGCCACTGACCAAACCCAAAACAGATTTTGTACGTGCCCCGCTTGACAGTGTGAACAACCTGATCATCGAAGATCTGTTGTATGCAGCCAGTAACCTGCCCGAGCCCGGCGCTTTTGGTTCCAGAACAAACGCCAATGGTAAACCCACTGCACGTGCGAATAAATACCAGGCTATGCAACTGCTGGCAGAAGTATATATCAGGGCCGGAAAGCCGGCTCTTGCGGAAGCCCAGTGTGATGCAATTATTAACAGCGGAAAGTTTGCCCTGAGCAGCAGCCGTTATGGGATCAAATCCACGCAGGCCGGCGACCCATTCAACGATATGTTCTGGTATGGCAATCAGCGCCGTTACCAGGGTAATAAAGAAGCAATTTGGGTAATGGAACAGGAGAACCCCAGCACTGTACCCGGTGGAATCACCAATAACCCGCAGCAACGCCGTAACTGGGGTGCTGCTTATTACCAGATCAGTGGCATGAAGCTCTGTGATTCACTTGGCGGACGGGGTATTGCCCGGATGCGGCTGACCAACTGGGTGATATATGATCTGTATGAAACAGCAGATATGCGGAATTCCCAGTATAACCTGCGCCGGAAATTTTATTATAACAACCCAACCAGTCCGCTTTATGGCCAGCCAGTGCCATATACCGGTGCCGATACCGTATTTAAGATTTGTCCGCATACTACGAAATGGTATGAGTTCAATCCCAATGATGAGTTTGGATTTGCGATGATCAAGGACTTTATCCTGATGCGTTTGGGAGAGACTTACCTGTTAAAAGCTGAAGCCCAGTTGAACCAGGGCAACACCAGTGGCGCGGCCATTACAATCAATGTGTTGCGCAGCAGGGCCAACGCCAGTCAGGTGAGCGGATCACAGATCACACTTGACTTTATACTGGATGAACGTGCCCGGGAGCTGCTCGCCGAGGAAAACAGAAGGATGACCCTGATGCGTACGGGTAAGCTGGTGACCCGTACCTCCGCCTATAACACACAGACCATAAATCCTGTACTGGGTATCAGTAGCAAGAATCTCTTACTGCCCATTCCGCTTTCCGAGATCAACCTGAATAAGGACGCGGTACTGGAACAAAACCCGGGCTATTGATCATTTATAAGCAGTCGTCATAGCATATAAGGCCGGTTGTGTTTACAACCGGCCTTCCTTAAAAACAGGTAAATTTACAGCGATATAAATGGCCGGTGGGACCTGATAATAATTTATGTTTCTCCCGTGATACACAAGAAAAAATTCATCACATTTTTGTTTCTGCTTTTTACCGGCTTGCTGGCCGGTCAGACTGGAAAGCTCATTACCACCAGAATCATCCCGTCCGGCGTTGGTTGGGCCGGTAATTCAGTCAATACCGTGGTCTTCCGTAAGAATTCACTCACCAGTCTTAACGGTTTCCAGGTGATCAGTTACTACGATGCAGAAGGATTCGTGATACTGGGGAAACGAAAAATCAGTGATAGCAGCTGGACCTGGAAAAAAACAGCCTATAAAGGTAAAATATCAGATGCTCACCGGAGCATCAGTATAGTACTGGACGGAGAAGGTTACCTGCACATGGCCTGGGACCATCATGGGAGCAGATTACGTTATTGCCGGAGTCTGCAACCCTACTCGCTGGATTTAGGAGACGAACAAACCATGACCGGGCAACAGGAAGCCAGTGTTACTTATCCTGAGTTTTACCGTTTGCCGGATGGCAGGGTTCTGTTTTTTTACCGGGACGGAAGTTCCGGGAATGGCAACCTGATCATCAATAGTTATGATCCCGTTGTTAAAAAATGGACCCGGCTTCAGGATAATCTGATCAATGGAGAAGGGAAACGTAACGCCTACTGGCAGGCCTGTGTGGATGCAAATGGATATATTCATCTCTCATGGGTATGGCGGGAAAGCCCGGATGTGGCCAGTAATCATGATCTCTGTTATGCATACTCCCGCGATGGTGGCAGAACCTGGCTACGATCAAATGATGAACAATACCAGATCCCGGTGACGCAGGCTTCCGCTGAGATCATCTGTGCCATTCCTCAACGGAGTGAACTGATCAACCAGACATCCATGTTTGCGGATGCGAAGGGGAATATTTTTATCGCTACTTATTTTTCTGGTAAAAACGGACATCCGCAATATCAACTGATCTATCGTAAGAAGCATCAATGGAAGCAGGAAGATCTGGGTTTCAGGAAGTCCGGTTTTTCGCTCAGCGGACAGGGGACCAAAAAGATCCCGGTATCCCGCCCTCAGGTGATAGCGTGGCAGCATAAAAGTAAATCCTTTGCTGCACTGATCTTCAGAGATGAAGAGAGAGGAGATCAGGTTTCGGTGGCCTGTACCCGATTGAGACGTAAACATAAATGGCAGATTACAGACCTGCCTGGTGGGGCTACGGGCGACTGGGAGCCTACTTATGATACGGATCTCTGGAAACAAAAGCAACAGCTTCATTTATTTATTCAACCCGTATTCCAGGCAGATGCAGAGGGTGTGGTGAATGCAAAACCAACACCGGTAACTGTATTGGAATGTCATTTTTAGCAATGCAACGGATCCACTTATTCATATTATTACTGCTGACCGGCCCGCTGTTTTTTTCCTGTTCTTCATCCGGCAAAGCCGCAGCCTCAAAGGAAAAGTCCGCCGATGTACTGGCGTTGATCCATCAGGTGAACCAATACTGGCAGTCCAATAATACGGTACATGGTAATTCTTTTTGGGATAATGCTGCCTATCATACCGGCAATATGGAAGTGGTCAGACTGACCGGAGATGAGAACTACCGCAACTATTCAGAAGCTTGGGCCATTAAGAATGACTGGAAAGGTGCTGCATCAGTTGACCCAGCCGAATGGAAATACAGTTATGGCGAAACACCGGAATATGTACTTTTTGGGGACTGGCAGATCTGTTTTCAGACCTATATCGATCTCTATAATCTTCAACCGGAAGTGAAAAAAACAGCAAGGGCAAGTGAAGTGATGGGTTATCAGATTAAGACCGGAAGGCAGGACTATTGGTGGTGGGCGGATGGTTTAAATATGGTAATGCCTGTCATGGTGAAAATGTATAAACTGACCGGCGATCCCGCCTATCTCGACAAACTCTACAGTTGGTTTTCGTATGCAAACAGTATCATGTATGATACAACTGAACATATATATTACCGTGATGCCAAATACATTTTCCCTAAGCACAGCACGGCAAGCGGAAAAAAAGATTTCTGGTCCAGAGGTAATGGATGGGTATTTGCCGGTCTGGCAAAAGTACTGCAGGACCTGCCGGTCACTGACCCGCACCGGGATGAGTATATAAGTACATTCAGGAGAATGGCGCATACCATCCGCCAATACCAGCAGTTGGAGGGGTATTGGACCCGCAGTATCATGGATAGTGCTCAGTCCCCCGGGTTTGAAACCAGTGGTACTGCTTTTTTCACCTATGGCTATTTCTGGGGTATCAATAACGGATACCTCGATCGAAAAACTTTTCTAACTGTTGCAGAGAAGGGGTGGAGTTATCTTGTCCATGTGGCCCTGCAGCCGGATGGGAAGGTCGGTTATGTTCAGCCTATCGGTGAAAGGGCCATACCCGGACAGGTGGTAAATAAACAATCATCAACCAATTTTGGTACCGGTGCATTTTTATTGGCTGCCTGTGAAAGATACCGTTTCCTGAAACGGGAATAATACAGTGATCAAACCTGTACCTGGATAATATGGCTGATCCTGTCATTGTAAACAACTTGCCGGTCCCGGTCTGCGGGAAGCAAGCAGTTGTCATATAGCAAGTATAAGCAAACAACCCGGTTGTTTCCACAGCAGGGTTTATTTTTAAAAAGAATTTTTTATAAAATCTTTTTTATGATCCGAAAAATATTCAAAGCAGCGATTTGTCTCCTGATTGGGCAGGGCCTGCTTGCGCAGACTCCGGTCAATGACTGGGAAAACCCTTTATTATATGAAAGCAATAAAGAAGCACCTCATGCTTCCTTCATGTTATATACTAACAAAGAAACCGTGATCAGGGATGAGTATTCTCTGTCCCCTTTTTATCAATCCCTGAATGGTACATGGAAATTTAATTATACCCCTAAAGTAGCTGACCGGATCAGGGATTTTTATAAACCGGAACTGAATACGGGGGATTGGAAAGATATCCCGGTTCCCTCCAATTGGGAGATCAAGGGGTTCGGGGTGCCCATCTATACCAACATTACCTATCCTTTTCCGAAAAATCCGCCTTATGTAGGGGAGGACAACCCCGTTGGTACTTATCGGAAAGAGTTTACTGTGCCAGCTGCATGGAATGGGAAAGAGATCATCCTGCATTTCGGTTCCATCACCGGATGTGCTTTTATATATGTTAACGGGCAAAAAGCGGGGATG
>CALRQQ020000241.1:0-5888 GCA_943370345.1 Chitinophaga pinensis | reverse complement strand
CCCGCAAAGGTCCCCGGTTCAGCATCTATTGGGTGTATGCGATCATTTTTGCTGTACTCATCGGTCTGCAGATCTACGGTCCGCTTTCTCCCAGCACCACCGAGATCGATCAGCAGACATTTGAAACCATCCTGACCAAGGGCGATATCCAGGAATATAAAGTCATCAGCAACCGAAGCCTGGTCCGTATCACGATCAAGGCCGACAGCCTGAAGAAATATGATGCGATCTTAAAGAGCAAAGGCATTACCGGCAGTACGCCGAAAGAAGGACCGCATATGTTCCTCAAGATCGTATCCGGTGATTCCTTCCAGGACGATATGCGGAAATTCTACAATGACCACCCGACCGTGGCCAATGTAGGAAAGGCCGGTACCGAAAAAGACTGGTTTGGCGGTATCCTCCAATTCATCCTCCCGGTATTACTTTTTGTAGGGATCTGGATCCTGCTGATGCGTAAAATGGGTGGCGGTGCCGGCAGCGGCGGCGGCCCCGGCGGTATATTCAGCATTGGTAAATCAAAAGCCACGCTCTTCGATAAAGGCACGAAAGTAAATATCACGTTTGCCGATGTGGCCGGTCTCGATGAAGCAAAAGTGGAAGTGATGGAGATCGTGGACTTCCTCAAGAATCCGAAAAAATACACCAACCTCGGTGGTAAGATACCCAAGGGGGCCTTGCTGATCGGTCCTCCCGGTACCGGTAAGACCCTGCTCGCAAAAGCCGTGGCCGGAGAAGCACAAGTGCCTTTCTTCAGTCTGAGCGGTTCCGACTTCGTGGAAATGTTTGTAGGGGTAGGTGCCTCAAGGGTACGTGACCTGTTCAAACAGGCCCGTGAAAAAGCACCCTGTATCATCTTCATTGATGAGATCGATGCGATCGGTCGTGCCCGTGGCAAGAATGTGATGATGAGCAATGACGAGCGCGAAAGCACCCTGAACCAGATGCTCGTGGAAATGGATGGATTCGGTACCGATGTGGGTATTATTGTACTCGCGGCTACCAATCGTCCCGATGTACTGGACTCTGCCCTGCTGCGTCCCGGACGTTTCGACCGCCAGATCACGATTGACAAACCGGATCTGAAAGGCCGTGAAGATATTTTCAAAGTACACCTGAAGCCGATCAAGATCTCCAAAACGCTCGATATACATAAACTGGCCGAACAGACCCCCGGATTTGCCGGTGCGGATATCGCTAACGTATGTAATGAAGCAGCCCTGATCGCCGCACGTAAGAATAAAGAAGCCGTGGAAATGTCCGACTTCCAGGATGCGGTGGACCGGGTGATCGGTGGTCTCGAGAAAAAGAACAAGATCATTTCTCCGGAAGAGAAGAAGATCATTGCTTACCACGAAGCCGGTCACGCGGTATGCGGCTGGTTCCTGGAACATGCCTATCCCTTACTGAAAGTGACGATCGTTCCCAGAGGTACTGCGGCGCTGGGATATGCACAATACACCCCGAAAGAACAGTATCTCTATAATACCGACCAGCTGAGTGATCAGATCTGTATGACCCTCGGTGGCAGGGCCAGTGAAGAGATCTTCTTTGGTAAGATCTCCACCGGTGCACAGAACGATCTGCAGCAGATCACCCGGATCGCGTACTCCATGGTATCGGTGTATGGGATGAATGCTAAAGTGGGTAATGTGAGTTTTTATGATCCGCAACAGGAAACCACTTTTACCAAACCGTATTCAGATGAAACGGCCCGGATGATCGATGAAGAGGTACGTAAACTGATCGATGAGGCCTACGAAAAAACCAAGGACCTGCTGACCCTGCGTAAAGGAGAAGTGGAGAAACTGGCCCAGGCATTACTGGATCGTGAAGTCTTGTTCCAGAGTGATGTGGAAGCCCTGATCGGTAAACGTCCGTATGAAGAAAAGAAATCACTGGTGGATGATGAACCTGCTGACCAACCTGTTTTAGGGGATTCAGCTATTTCAAATCCCTTTCCAACGGATAATAATTCAGCCAATGCCTGATCGGTGGCGGTTGTATAAATCACTTGTATGAACGTTTCTCCATCAAAAGAAAACATACTTAAAAGGATCCGCAAGGCGTTGAGTCACTCAACGCCTTTGCCTTTTCCGCAGAGTGAAGGAAGCGGTACGGTGTACCAGCCGTTGCAGCAGGAAGCGGAAGTTGAATTTGCGGAACAGTTCACCAAACTCCAGGGCAAATTCATTTTCTGTATCAACCGGCAGGAACTGGCTTTTCAGCTGGGCAGTCTGGTGCGCAAGCAGGACTGGCAGAAAGTGTATTGTGTGGAGCAGGTGCTCGTCGATTCGTTATCAGCACAATTAGATGAGCGGTTAGTCAAAACCGACCTGGCACATTGTGATGTGGCCATTACCAGTTGCGAATACCTGGTGGCCCGTACCGGTTCCATTGTACTGAGTGCGTCTACTGCCAGCGGCCGCAGTACCAGTGTGTATGCGCCCATTCATATCTGTATTGCCTATACCAGCCAGGTGGTGTATGACCTCAAGGATGCCTTGCAATCCATGAAAGATAAATACGGCAATAACCTGCCTTCACTGATCACCTTTGCCTCCGGTCCCAGCCGTACCGCCGATATTGAAAAAACACTGGTGGTGGGTGTGCATGGTCCGAAGGAAGTCTATTTATTCCTGGTTGAAGCATAAGTCGGCCCCCTTTTGTACTTTTAGGTATGACTAGCCATACGATACATACGCTTTTTGTTTACGGCTCACTGCGCAGCGGTTTCCAGAGCCATGCGTACGAGTATATCAGCCGTTTTTTTACCCTCGTGGGTCCTGCAAAAGTGAAAGGTAAACTGGTGGATATGGGTGCCTACCCGGCGGGGATACCAACGGAAGAAGAACGATATATTATCGGTGAACTTTACCAGATAAAGAATGCCAATGAATTTTCCTGGGCCATGGGGCAGCTGGATGATTACGAGGGTGTGAATGCGGAAGAAGAGGATGAACGTCTCTATGGCCGCGCGGTGACCGATGTGATCGCCGGCGACATGCCCCTGCAGGCCTGGATCTACTGGTACCTGGGTGATACCAGCGGCCAACCGGTAATTGAATCCGGGGATATTCTTCAGTATATGGCCGGCAAACAGTAATCAGTAACCGGAAAATTCTGTTAGCAGCGCATGACGATCACTCCTGAAAAGAAAATCTACTTTCTCTCCGACTTCCATCTCGGTGCCCCTGACCATGCCAGCAGCCTGGAACGGGAGCGGAAGATCGTGCAGTTCCTCGATGAGATAAAGGACCAGGCAGCGGAGATCTTCTTCGTAGGCGATATGTTTGATTTCTGGTACGAGTACCGCACAGTGGTGCCCAAGGGTTTTGTCCGTTTATTGGGAAAGATCGGCGAGTTATCGGATGCCGGTATTCCCATGCATTTTTTTGTGGGCAACCATGATATGTGGATGAAGAATTATTTCCAGCAGGAGTTCAATACACCCGTGTACTATGCCCCCGTGGAGTTTGAACGAAACGGGAAAAAACTGTTGGTCGGTCATGGCGACGGACTCGGTCCGGGTGATCATGGTTATAAGCGACTGAAGAAAATATTCCGCAACCCGGCCTGTCAGTTTCTCTTTGGCATCTTTCCTCCGATGCTGGGTATGGGTTTGGCAAATTATATGAGCCGGCGTAGCCGGGCCCAGACCGGTGCCACCGAGGAAGTATTCCTGGGTGAGGAGAAGGAATGGTTAGTGATCTACTGCAAGGAGGTGCTACAGCAAAAAAAAGTAGATTTTTTTGTCTTCGGGCATAGACACTTACCGATAGATTTTCGTCTGAATGAAAACAGCAGGTATATCAACCTGGGCGACTGGATCCGTTATTTCACCTATGCGGTGTTTGACGGACAGGAGATGGAACTGAGATCGTATACCGGTCAGGAACATAAAATAATCCGGAAAGGATGAAGCAAGTCAGTCTTTATATCGTGCTCCTTTGCTGTACCGCCTTAGTCGGGCAGGCGCAAACGGATACGAGTTTCCGGTTGGTCCGGACGCTGAAGGGCGATATCGTCCATTTTACCATCGACAACCTGGACAATCTCTATGTGCTCAACAGCCAGAACCAGGTAAAGAAGTACAATGCCACTGGCGATTCGGTGGCGGTCTTTAATGATATCCGCAAGTATGGCCGGGCCAGTCTGATCGATGTTTCCAATCCGCTTAAAGTATTGTTGTATTACCGCGACTTTGCCACGGTGGTCATGCTCGACCGCTTTCTCAACCCGGTGAATACGGTGGACCTGCGCAAGCAGAATATTTTCCAGGCAAAGACCATTGCCCAGTCATACGATAATAAGATATGGGTGTATGATGAACTGGAGAACAAGCTCAAGAAGATCGGGGAGGATGGTAAGTTGTTGCAGGAAACGCCCGACTTCCGGTTGTTGCTTGATCAGTCGGTAAATCCCGGTAAGATCGCGGATGAGAATCAGTATGTGTATTTGTATGATTCCACCAGGGGGGTCTATGTGTTTGATTATTTTGGTTCCTTAAAGAATGTGATCCAGATCCGGAACTGGAAGAACCTGAAAGTGGCCGGCAATTATATCTTCGGGTCAAAAACGGATACCCTGTACCGGTACGAGATCAGCAGTTTTTTGTATGATGAGTGGACCCTGCCGGCTGAGTTGAAAGCCGCCACCCTGTTCAATTTCAGCAGTACCCGGCTCTATGCTTTGCGGCCGGAGGCTGATGGCAAATCCGCCAGTATCGGCATTTATACCCTGCGCCGCTGAGCCATTTATTTCCGTTTCAATATTTTTGTGGTTTAATTACCTGACATGAATGATTTTCTGAACGAAATGTGGTGGGGCAACCCGGTCCGCAGTTACCTGATCGTGGCGTTGGTGATCCTTTTTGTCTGGTTGTTTCGTTCCGTGATCTCCCGTTATTTCGCGGGACTTTTATTCGGGATCGTGCACCGCATCTGGAAGAATGTGGACAAGCCTGCGTTTACCAGTCTGGTGATCAAGCCCATGGGTTTCTTCCTGCTGATCCTCGTGTCGATCGCGGCCCTGTATAAACTGAATTTTCCCGAGGAGATCAATGAAACGATCTATAAGTACACGATCAAGGAAATCGTGCAGAGTATCGGCACCATCATCCTGATCGTATCGCTGTTTGAGTTGTTGCTCCGGCTGATCGACTTCATCGCCTTGATCTTAGAAAAGAAAGCCGATCTCACGCCTGATCAGTCCGATAACCAGCTCATCGTATTCTTCAAGGATTTCTTCAAAGTGATCTTAGTGATCATCGGCATCATGCTGGTACTGCGCTATGCCTTCGGGTTAGATGTGGGTGGCCTGCTCACCGGTCTGAGTATCGTGGGTGCGGCCATTGCCCTGGCCCTGCGGGAAAGCCTGGAGAACCTGATCGCTTCCTTTATCATATTCTTTGATAAGCCATTTGTAATGGGTGACCTGGTAAAAGTGAATGCGGTTACCGGCACCGTGGAGCGCATTGGTCTGCGCAGTACACGTATCCGTACGGATCAGAAGACCTATGTAACGGTCCCCAATAAGCAGATGGTGGATTCGGTACTCGATAATCTTTCCCTCCGTACCCAGCGTCGCGGCGATCTGAAGTTGGAGATCGGTTTACAAACCCCACCTGCTAATATCGAAAAACTGCTTGAAGGTCTCCGTAAGATCGTTGGCCGTAAAGAAGTGGAAGAGTACAATGTCAACTTAGCTGAGATCACCAGCCAGGCCATTGTGATCGTCTCGGATTATTATACCGCGCCTATTGGTATCAAGGAGTTCTTTGCGATCCGGCAGGAGATCAATCTGGCGGCGCTGCAATTGATGGAGGAGCTGAAGATAGAAATTGCCGGGGCGAATACTGATGTACGGGTAATTAAGTGAGTCCTCCT
>CALRQQ020000240.1:0-5890 GCA_943370345.1 Chitinophaga pinensis | reverse complement strand
AAGCCTGCTCTACCCGGGCATTAAATAATTTTCCTGCCGCAAGCGGAAATTCCACCACGGCCCCGTTGATCTCATCATCCACACGGCTCTCATACTTCTTCAGGGCCTCGATATCCGATTGCAAAAGAATATTCTTATCAGGATCCAGTTCGCCTATGAATTTTTTGAATACTTTCTTTGAAAATGCGTCATTGATGGACTGGGGACTGTAATGACCTTCGGCCAGCATCTGGCCCACCAGTTTCATGATCTTTTCATAGTTTCCGGGAGGAGGAGCACTACTGACCGTCTTTCCCATCGATTTGAACGCCAGGAAAGAGGCAGCAACCAACATCAGCACAATCAGGGGAAGTCTCTTCATGTTTGTTAAGTATTTAATTATATTGGACATATAGCCAAAAATAACGCAAAAACCCTGCTTTTCTTGCCTTTACAGGCTTTTAACAAGGCTTTTTGATGAGTGGCTCTCCGGTCAGTACGTAAACTTTCGTTATTCCGGTGATTTATAGAAAGATTACGTTCTTTTATTTTTTACAAAACGCATTTTTCCTATTTTTGCAGCCCAAATATGGTGGTTATAGCTCAGTTGGTTAGAGCATCAGATTGTGGTTCTGAGGGTCGCCGGTTCGAGCCCGGTTAGCCACCCCAACAAAGACCCCGTTTCGACAGAAACGGGGTCTCATTTTATACCATTTTATGAACTACTGGTTGATCCTTATTCCACTGATTTCTGCCTTTATCGGATGGGTGACCAATTGGGTCGCCATCAAAATGCTTTTTCATCCCAGAACGCCCAAACGTTTTCTGGGCATCACTTTCCAGGGGATTTTCCCAAAAAGACAAGAACAGTTTGCCGATAAACTGGGCAAACTGGTGAGCAACGAATTCCTGTCCTTCAATGATATTGAAGACAAGATCAGCAGTCCGGAGAACCTGAAGAAAATTATGCCCATGATCGAAGACCATGTGGATGAGTTCCTGCGCAACCGGCTCAGTACTGAAATGCCCATGATCAGCATGTTTATCGGGGATAAAACCATTGGTAAACTGAAAGGGGCCTTTATGCAGGAAATCGAATCCCTTTTTCCTGCAGTAATGAAGCAATATGCTGCTAACCTCAAAACCGAACTGGACCTGGAACAGATCGTGATCCGGAAAGTATCCGGTTTCTCCTCCGACAAACTGGAAGAGATCCTCTATCAGATCATGTCCAGGGAGTTCCGGTTTGTGGAGATCATCGGAGCCGTGATTGGACTGATCATTGGTCTTTTACAGGTATTGATCACCTTACTCACCCAATAACGGATCAATAGCCCCTCTTACTGAACTATTTCCACTGGTATTTGTCATAAAGCCGCTCATCAACTAACCTGAAGACCGGTGCAAGTTCAATCACCATTAAGCGTCTAACAATCAAACCGAATTAATGAAAAGTTTCATAATTGTATTAGCTTCATTTTTAATCACTTACACTATAACCGCCCAAATGCCCGGTGGCGGAGCTGCCCGACCCGGACAGGGACGTCCACAGGTTTCCGGATCATTTTACGGAAAACTGGTTGAAGCAAAAACCTCCAAACCCATCGAATATGCTTCTGTTCAACTGATCCAGAATAAGATGGATACCGTCACTAAAAAAAGAAAAGAAGTGGTCATTGCGGGTATGCTTACCGATAACCATGGCGATTTCCGTCTGGAGAATATCCCGGCTTTTGGTCAGTTCAAATTACAAGTTACGATCGTAGGTTTCAAACCCTACGAACAGACTGTTTCCTTCGATATCAAACCCGGTGGAGATATGGCCTCCATGATGGCTGCCCTGGACAAGGACCTTGGAAATATCAAGATAGCGGTTGAAGAAAAAACCCTGGATAATGTGACTGTCACCGCCTCCAATCCCGGACTCCGGCTGGGTATTGACCGCAAAGTGTTCAATGTTGACAAGAACCTGGTTTCTGCCGGTGGTACGGCCGTTGACGTGATGCGAAATGTACCCTCGATCAGTGTGGATATTGACGGAAATGTAACGATGCGCAATAATACCCCGCAGATCTTTGTGGATGGACGACCCACCAACCTGAGCCTTGACCAGATCCCGGCGGATGCGATCGAAACAGTGGAGATCATCACCAATCCTTCAGCAAAATTCGATGCCTCAGGCGGTACCGCAGGTATTTTGAATGTGGTACTTAAGAAAAATAAGCGGGTAGGCTACAGCGGTAGTATCCGTACCAATATTGATTCACGGGCCAGAATAGGTCTGGGTGGTGATATCAATATCCGTAAGGATAAAGTGAATTTTTTCCTGAATGCCAACTTCAACCAACGTAAATCCATCAGCAATGGTACTACCGACCGTACCACACTGATCGGCACCCCCAATACGGCCCTGCAGCAGATCGACCGCAGTGTTTCTAAAGGTCAGTTCATGTTCTTCCGTGGCGGGTTTGACTTTTTCCTGGACAACCGGAATACACTTTCCATAGCTGGAAATATCGCTCAGGGACGCTTTAAGCCTTTTTCAGAAAGTGATATTCAGATCGATTCCCTTTACCCTACGATAAAATCTTCATATAGTGACCGCATTTCCAATAGCAACAGCGAATTTAACAATGCGGGTGCCATGCTCAGTTTTAAGCACCTTTTCCCCAAACAAGGAGAAGAATGGACGGCTGACATCAACTATAACCGGAGTAAGAATAATAACCTGAACCTGGTAAACACCAGTTATTTTTCGGATTACTTCAGCAGCCTCATCAGTACATTCAACCAGCGCCAGGATGGAAACGGCAGCAATGAGAATATCACCTTTCAGACGGACTACGTCAAACCGCTAACTGATAAATCCAAACTGGAAGCCGGTATTCGGGCCCAGTTCCGTAAAGTGGATAATAAAAACAACTTTTATATTGTAGGAAGTGGCGGCACACTGACCTATGTCCCGGATCAATCCGTTAATTATAACAGTACGGACAATGTATTTGCCGCTTACGTAACCTATTCGAATCAATACAAGAACTTTGGCTACCAGCTGGGCTTAAGAGCGGAGAGTTCCGATTATGAAGGAAACCTGCCGGATAAAGGACAAAGTTTTAATATACAATTCCCCGTAAGTCTGTTTCCCAGTATCTTCCTGAGTCAGAAACTGAAAAAAGACCAGGATCTGCAGCTGAACTATTCCCGGAAAATCAACCGGCCGAATTTCTTCCAGCTCTACCCCTTCACGGATTATTCAGACTCACTGAATATCAGCCGGGGGAATCCGGGGCTGACACCGGAGTTCACCAACTCCCTGGAATTGTCGTACCAGAAAACCTTTAAGAATAAAGATAATTTCATTGCTTCGGCTTATTTCAAGAATACCAATGACCTGATCACCCGTTACCAGGACAAAGAGACGAACATAAATGGGAAGGAAGTGCTGATCAATACCTATATCAATGCCAGTGCCAGCTATGTAACAGGCCTTGAACTGGTATCTAAAAATAAAATGGTCAAATGGTGGGACCTGACCAGTAATCTGAGTTTGTTTACCTCTAAGATCAAGCTCAATATCGCCGGTCAGCCTGAACAGGATCCCTTTGCCAGCTGGTTTATCAAAATCAACAATACGTTCAAACTGCCGAAGAATTTCAGCATCCAGCTTTCAGGTGAATACAACTCCAAGACCATCCTGCCTCCCGGTGGTAGTGGTGGTGGTGGCGGTGGTGGCCGTGGTGGTGGTATGTTTGGTGGCGGAGGTATGGGCATGTTTGGCCAGGCCAGCGCTTCCCAGGGTTATGTAAAAGCCAATTATTATGTGGATGCCGGTCTCCGGTATGAATTCCTGAAAAACAGGCAGGCTTCCCTGTCCCTGAATGTGAACGATATATTCCGGACCCGCCGCCAGAATATTTTCTCTCAATCCGCCTATTTCACGCAGGAAGTATTCCGTCGCCGCGACCCGCAGTTGTTGCGTCTGAACTTCAACTGGCGTTTCGGAAAATTCGACCCGAACCTGTTCAAGCGCAAAAACAATAAAAACCAGGAAAGCGGAACAGAAGGAATGAATATGGGCTGATGCGGAAGTATCATACAATAAGTGCTTAAGGTTTTGCATATTTGCAAAACCTTTTTTGTACCATAACCTCCCGATTTGAAAAGACTGTACTTCACTGTCACCAATGACCTGACCTATGATCAGCGGATGCACCGTATCTGCGGATCACTGTCGGCTGCGGGATATGAGGTGGTACTTGTAGGACGAAAACGGAAGAACTCCCTTCCACTCCGTGATAAAAACTTCAACCAACACCGTCTCCCCTGCTGGTTTGACCGGGGAAAGCGTTTTTATATTGAATATAATATCCGGTTATTTTTCTACCTCCTGTTCAAAAAAATGGATGGTATCTGTGCGATAGACCTCGATACCATTCTTCCGGTTCTCTATATATCCCGGTTGAAAAAAATACCCAGGGTCTATGATGCCCATGAACTCTTCACCGAATTAAAAGAAGTGATCAGCCGACCCTATATACACCAGTTCTGGCTGGGCGTGGAACAAAAAGCCGTCCCTAAATTTAAGTGGGGCTATACCGTCAGTGAAAGTATTGCCGAAGAATTTCACCGGCGTTATAAAGTCGAGTACCGGGCCATCCGGAATGTACCGGTATTACAAATGGATATTAATCCTGTGGCGGCTGAAAAAGTAATCGTGTATGTTGGTGCTGTGAATGAGGCCCGTGGTTTCGAATACCTGGTACCAGCCATGCAATGGGTAAATGCGAAACTGCTGATATGCGGTGATGGCAATTTTATGGAACCCCTTAAGAAACTCATCAGCGACTTTAAACTTCAGGATAAAGTGGAATTAACCGGAATGCTATCCCCCGAAGCCCTGCTGACTATTGCCAAAACTGCGTATATCGGGGTAGCTGTACCTGAAAAGGAAGGACTGAACCAATACCTGGCACTGCCTAATAAATTTTTCGACTATATTCATGCCGGACTTCCCCAGCTAACCGTGGATTATCCGGAATACCGGAAACTGAATAAAAAATGGGAAGTGGCGGTGCTGATCAGCGACCTGGCGCCTAAAAGAATTGCCGACGCACTCAACAATTTACTGGATGATACTGTTGTATATGACAGGCTTCGTAAAAACTGCCTGAAAGCCAGGGAATCACTGAACTGGCAGGAAGAAGAAAAAAAACTAATTGCATTTTATCAAACCCTGTTTGACGCTTGACAAGGCAGTTACATATCGTTTGCCTGGATACTCCCTGGCCCGCCGATTATGGTGGTGCCATTGATATGTTCTACAGGATCCGGGCGCTCAGTGAAGCCGGTATTAAGATCCATCTGCATTATTTTTCCTATAATCAACGTGGTAATCCTACTGAACTGAATCAATATTGTGCCAGTATTCATATCTATGCACGTAAGACCGGATTCAAGGGATTTTCGTTTACCCTTCCCTATATCGTTTCTTCCCGGATCAATGAAGAACTGGCCGGTAACCTGAATAAGGACGATCATCCTATTTTGTTAGAAGGGGTACACTGTACAGGCATACTCTCATTGATACAGAAGCAGCACCGGAAGATCGTGGTCAGGCTTCATAATAATGAAGCCGCTTATTATAAGCACCTCGCAGGCAGTACCCGGAACCTGCTAAAGAAGTTCTATTACCATTTTGAAAGCAGCCTGCTGGCACGGTATGAAAAAAATTTACCAAAAGAGCTCCACTATGCCTGTATCACTCAGCGGGAAGAACGGTTCTTCCGGGATGAGTATGGATTAAAGAATGCCTTTTTCCTGCCGGTCTTTACCCCATATCACGAGATCCGTTGTCTCGAAGGGATGGGCACTTTTTGTCTTTATCATGGCAATCTGGGCGTGGCGGAGAATG
>CALRQQ020000239.1:0-5909 GCA_943370345.1 Chitinophaga pinensis | reverse complement strand
ATCTCTCTTTTATTCATTTTCTATGGTCTGTTCCTGATCAAAAAAGAAAACAGTATTTACCAGGGACGTATTCTGACCAAAAACACGATCCTCGAGGATAAGAACACCCAGATCCAGAAACAAAGCCGTAAACTGGAAGAAAGTGCCACCCTGCTCAAACAGCAGGCCAATCAATTGGCCGAACTGAATTCGGTGAAAACCAAACTATTCAGTATCATTTCCCACGACCTTAAAGCTCCCATGTATGCGATCCGCAATCTGTTCAAGGAAGCCCATGAACAAAAGTTATCTGCAGAAGACCTGAAGAACAATATCCCTGAAGTACTTAATGATATGAACTATGCGGTTGGCCTGATGGAAAACCTCCTTCAGTGGGCCAAAGCCCAGATGCAGGCACATACGGTCAATCCGGAAGTGGTGGATATTGAAGATTCGATCAATGAGGTCTATCAGGCACTGCTGTTGCCCGCACGGAATAAGGGTGTGATCCTGTTAAATGATGCGCCACCCAAAGTTTACGGCTATTGCGATAAGGATATGATGAGCCTGGTATTGCGTAACCTTCTTTCAAACGCCATCAAATTCACACCCGAAAAAGGCAAGATCTGTATTGGGGTACACGAACACCCGACCTTCCTTGAAATTTATGTTCAGGATAGTGGTATGGGTATGAGCCACGAAGCCCTGATGCGCATACGGAATAACGACTACTTTACTACCAAGGGTACTGCCAGTGAATCAGGAACCGGACTTGGTCTGATGCTCTGTAAGGAGTTCCTCGTAAGAAACGGCGGCCAGCTTTATATAGAAAGTGAACCCGGAGAAGGTAGTACATTCTCGTTTTCGGTCCCAAAACCGGCTTAATAAGTACGAAGTACGAAGTACGAGGTACGAAGTACGAAAGGCATTTCGTAAAACGAGGTACAGTTTACTGATAAGATTCATGTTCTATGGATTGGTAGTTCCCTGACACCAAAAAAAAGCTATCTCGTAATGAGACAGCTCTCCGATGCCCGGTTCGCAGGCATATGAAATCGCAGGGTATCCAATCCCGCAGAGTTATGCTAGTTATCTGATTCCTGGTTGAAGAACCCGGTCGTCAGCAAAATCATGTCCGGGCTCGTATAATTGAGCAGACTGTTGCTGATACTGTTCTTCAGTTCATCACGGGTAACACAGAAAGAGGCGTTGATTAGCGAAAGTTTGTAGGAATTGATCTTGAAAAAAGCCAGTCTGGCTGACTGAAAGGTAAAATCTTCATCCATGTTGAATGATTCGGCAATAAAAGCCTGATCATTAAATTTCAGGTAATTCATACGACGGATATTAGTTTTTCACTGATAGGATTATACTATTAACGATTGATTTTACAGAAAATTGTATCTGTGCTCATAAACCTTACACTGTCCCGTGGATAACCTGTTAGCAGCCCAAAAATTCCAATGGGTTACCTTTTAAGATTTTGAGTATTAAAAGCGGATACTTGTACCTCTTAGAAATCTCCCCGATTGCTGTTTGTCAATGAATTACGTATATTTTTTTTAACCAAAAAAAGACAAATGGTAACCAAAACCTATTACAAGACAAAGGACTATTGCAAAGTAAAATTCTCTTTCCTGGCTGAAAATGCGGAAACAATTGAAATTCTGGGGCTGAACAGCAACTGGAAGGAATCCGTGATTATGAGCCGTAAAAAAGACGGCAGTTTCAGTGCAGATGTAAATCTGCCCAAGGACTCCACCCATGAATTTAAATACCTGGTGAATGAAACGGAATGGATCAATGATCCGGAAGCCGATAGCCAGTCACCCAATATTTATGGCGGCACCAACAGTGTCGTAGTGATCTGATTCGCTGATCCGTACACTGTATACTGAACTTGCAGTGGTCTTTCGTTCAAACGAAGGATCACTGCATCTCTTTATGCACCTGCCTGCACGACCGCTTTAACCCCTTCCGGATAAGCGGTTGCTTTTGCCGCATCCGGGGTATTAGTAAATGAAAGTATTTTACCCGCATCCATAAACCAGTTCGCCTTTTTACCGGGATGAAAGGCCCGTCCGGACAAAAAAAGGGAATGTACCTGTTCACGGATACACTCCCTGTTTATTCAGTACAGCCTGTAAACAAGCTATACCAGCTGAAAATTAACGCTCACTTATTTATAGAACTGTTGAGAAAGGGCATTGGACACCACTTTATATTCCCCGCTTTTCATGACCAGTTGGTAACTGTTATTGATGGCCCGGGTATTGGGATTGGAGAGGTGCTTCTCATTGTAAGGATTCACTAAATCAGTCTCTCCTACTATTTCGCCATTCCCATTCACGGTTCTCTTGAACACCCGGTAACTGAAATGCCAGGGATTCAGGGCTCCTTCATCTCCATTGGATGTATAATCATCATTGAATCCTTCAAAGATCAGTTCACTGGTATGTCCAGGATGCTCGTTCAGGTAATTGGTGATCTCTATGAACTTGTTCAGGGCAGGGTCATCATGTACGATACCACTGTCCCAAACCGTTTCTCCATTGAGAAAAATAACGAGGCGATTGTCCACGTGTTTTACGTTGATCCAGTATTCTTGTTTCATGTTGTTAAATATTAGGCTTTAACGAATGGGTTAAAAAAAAATTCCGGAACGAAAATAGACATAAGAGTCGTTTCAGTTCCATGACAAAAGTTATCCGCCAACCTGATACTTGTTAATCGATGGTCCACCATCCTTTGCCAAGTACCCAGGCCCCGGAGTGTCCACTCCCAGTGAAAAAAATGATGTTCAGGATCCATCGTTTGATCAACCTGTTTTACGTCATATTCAGGTATGATTTAGACCCCCGTGTGAGGCTGGTCACATTTGCTGTGCAGGCTCTCGGATAGTTTTATTAAATTTATCCGCGGTTTACCGCTTCATTTAAATACCACTATATGAAAAAGATCGTATCTATTTTGCTACTTACTGGTGTTGCGGCAGGTGTTTCTGCCCAAACCGGACACGTCATGCAGGGCGTAGGTGCCCATAATATGTCTATGGGAGGAGCCTCCACCGGACAGGTTCTGGATGTCAATGGTGCCTTACAGTGGAATCCGGCCGGTATTACTTCATTCTCCGGACGGACAATTTCAGTCAATCTTGGTTTATTCGGCGCCTCTCCGCAGGTAAGTTCCACCATGCCTACACCCGGTGGTAATATTTCCGGTGTTACAAAAGACAAAAAAGGAATGTCTGTCATGCCGGCGCTTGCCATGGTATGGTCAAAGAAGAACAGTAAAAGCCATTTTGGTATTTCAGCCTATGGAATCAGCGGATTCGGCGTCACTTTCCCGGAAAGTGCAACAAATCCCGTTACAATGCCCCAGTCAACCGGTGGGTTCGGTCAGGTAAAATCCGATTATCAGTTATTACAGGTAGGATTTACCTGGGCCTATAAACTGAGTGATAAAGTATCGGTAGGCGTTGCCCCGACATTCAATTATTCCACACTGGAGATGTTACCTAATCCCCTTTCCTCTCCCAGCCCGACCAAAGGGTATCCAGGTGCGGAAAAAACCTCAGCCTTAGGTATCGGCGGTCAGGCAGGTATCTATTATAACTCCGGTTCCGGATTTAAGATGGGGGCATCTTATAAATCCCAGCAATATTTCCAGGACTTTAATTTCAAGAACGTATACGCGGATGGATCCCAGGCACCCAATGTTGATTTTCAAATGAATTACCCTGCCATTGCCTCTGCCGGTCTGGGTTATTCCTCTAAATTATTTGACCTTGCGCTTGACTACCGCTTCATTAATTATAAGAACACTAAAGGATTCGATACCAAGGGCTGGACCCCTACTGCTTCCGTTGCAGGGTTTGGCTGGGAAAACATTTCCGTTGTTTCTGCGGGAATACAATACAAAGCTCTGAAGGCAATGCCTTTCCGTATCGGATACACGTATAGCTCCAATCCGATCACTTCGGAACTCGCCATGTTCTCCCTGCCGGCCACGGCCATTATCAAACATGCGTTCCAGTTTGGTTTTGGGTTCGAAGCCGGAAAAAAACTGACCCTGAATGGTGTGTTCCATCATGGCAGCAGCGGAGGTTCACTGGAAGGTGCATTACTGCATCCGGGCTGGGTCACTAATTCCAATCCTTACGGAGCTGTGCCGGGAAGCAAGATCGCTTATAAAATGACCACCAATATGCTGATGTTCGGTGTAAACTACAAACTGTAATTCTTTCAGACTATATACGAAAAGAGCCCCGGGTTTCCGGGGCTCTTTTCGTATAATACATTTACATTTTTCTGTTATTTCAACTCCAGGATCAACGCCGAACGTGCCGGAATGGTAATTCCCTTACTGAGGGAAAACGATTCACCCCTGATGACATCCGTAGCCGTATTCTTTTCTTTCAGGATCTCAGCAAATCTTTCCGTACTCAATATTGTGCTACCCGCATTCTTATTCAGGATCACCATCACGGTTTCTTTTTCTGTGTAACGGAAATACACATAGATACCATTTGAAGGTCCAAAATGCAGGGTCTTCCCGTTATGGATCACGGCCTTCGTTTTTCGCCAGTTCAATAGTTTACGCAGGAAGGACTGTAAAGCCAATTGATCTGCCGATAAGCCGGCACCGGTAAATCCATTCATCGTATCTTCTTTCCAGCCACCTGGAAAGTCGGAACGGATCAGTCCATGATCCCCCGGTTTGGCAGAATTCTCCATCTGCAATTCCGTACCATAATAAACCTGGGGGATCCCCCGGATCGTGAGCAGGTAACTCATTGCCATCTGCATTAGTTGGGGATCCTTTTTCAGTGACGTAAAGATCCGGTCCATATCATGATTATCGCCAAATACCAACAGGTCCTTTGGATTGGCATACACAAAATCATTGGCCAGCGCTTCATACAGTTTTACCAACCCTTTATCCCATGACTCAGGTTCGGTCAATGCCTGTACCAGGGCGGATTGTAACGGAAAATCCATGGTACTCTTCAGGCAACCATTGTAGCCGGTATTATTGAGCTTCCCCTTTTGCCAATAGGCCGCAATTAGCGGGTTGGTACTCCATTCTTCGCCAACAATACTGAAACCGGGGTATTCATTCATCAGCTGACAACTCCACTCTTCCAGGAATTTCTTTTGCGAATAAGGATAGGTATCCTGACGGATACCGGCTACTCCCAGTGTCTCCACCCACCAGATACTGTTCTGGATCAGGTAAGTGGCCAAAAACGGGTTATCCTGATTCAGATCCGGCATCTGCTGCACGAACCAGCCCCTGACCATACTTTCTTTATCCGATGCTGAAGCATAAAGATCCTGATTTACTGTACGACGGTGATTGGTGATACGGATAGAATCCGCATAATTGATCCAGTTCTTAAAAGGCAGTTTATTCATCCACCAATACTTTGAGCCTGTATGATTGACCACCCCGTCAAAGATCAGTTTTAGTCCTTTTTTCCGGGCTTTATCAGCCAGTTCTTTATACTCATCCAGGGTGCCAAAACGCGGATCCACTTTATAATAATCAGTAATAGCATACCCATGATAAGAAGCATTGGGCATATCATTCTCCAGTAAAGGAGTGGGCCAGATCGCGGTAAACCCCATGGATGCAATGTAATCCAGGTTATTGATCATACCCCGGATATCACCGCCATGACGGCCATAATCCTGTGTACGATCCGATCTTTGTTCACGCAGGCCAGCCACTATATCATTGGAGGGATCTCCATTGGCAAACCGGTCTGGTGTGACCAGGTAGATAACATCAGACGATGAAAAGCCCTTTACCGCAGCCCTGTCCCTGATCCGCGGTGCCAGCTGATAATTATAGCTGGCAACTGTTGTTCCCTGACGCTTGAACTGAATAGCAAAAGTCCCCGGGCGTGTGGCAGCCGAGATCCTGAG
>CALRQQ020000238.1:0-5960 GCA_943370345.1 Chitinophaga pinensis | reverse complement strand
GCGGCTGTAAGTTCTTGATTTTCACCTGTTAATCTAGCTACTTCTGCTTCCAGGCTGGTGATCTTTTCGTTCAGTTCATTGATCATCCCTTTGGCCTTGGCCAGTTGAGCCTGTGTGGCATTTTTGTCATTCAGGATCCGGCGGATCTCCGATTTCTTTGATTCGATTTCTTTTTGCTTGTCAGAGAGCTGACCCTGCAGGTTGTTATTGGCTCCGGTAACAGAGTCCAGGCGGGCCAGGGCATTGTCAAACTCCATCTGAATATCCGCTTTAGAAGAATCCAGTGCGGCGATCTGGGTTTGCTGTTGCAGGATCTTTTCCCCGGATTTGTTTTTATCCCAGAGGAGGTAGCCCCAGGTGCCCAGCAAGCCGGCAGCAAGCAGCCCTATGATAATGTTCTTACTATTCTTGTTTTTGTTCGGCTGGCTCTGAGGGGTGGCCGACGGGTAATTCGTGTTTGTCATATAAAATGGAATTTTTAACTAATGATGGGTTAATTGTAATTTTTCATAATCAGGCACAAAGTTACCGGGTATTTTTCCGGGGTTTACTTATAACCTGTTAAATTCATTTTACACTAATTTCCGAAAACCGTGCCAGATTAAAAAACGGGTGGGTTTTTGGTGTATAATTTCTGACAACAGCCTTCTCTGGAAGCCTGTATCTTAGCGCCTTATGAGTGTGGAAACCATCATCTCCGACTGGAAGAAAAAAAAGTTCAGGCCTATTTACTGGCTGGAAGGAGACGAGGAATATTTCATCGATAAGGCCGTCGGATACGCCGAACACCATATCCTTACAGAAGCGGAAGCGTCTTTTAATTTAAGTATTTTTTATGGAAAAGATGCCAATTGGGCCGATGTGATGAATGCCTGCCGGCGTTATCCCATGTTTGCTGAACGGCAGGTTGTACTTTTAAAAGAAGCCCAGCAGATGAAAGATGTGGAAAAGCTGGAGCCCTATATGGAGAATCCGCTGGAGTCCACGATCCTCGTGGTATCCTATAAAGACAAAAAACTGGATGCACGGAAGAAGTTTTCCAAACTGGTGAAAGAGAACGGGGTGGTGATCACCACCAAGAAATTATATGACCGGGATATCCCTGCCTGGACCCAGGATATGGTCCACACCAAAGGACTCACCATCACGCCAAAAGGACTGGCATTGCTAGCGGATCATATCGGGAATGACCTGAGCCGGATCGAAAACGAGATTGAAAAATTATCGGTCAATCTTGGAAAACGGACCCAGATCAATGAAGACGATATTGAACGCTATATAGGGGTAAGCAAGGAATTCAATGTATTTGAATTACAGACAGCGATCGCCGCAAGGGATCTGGCAAGAGCGATCCGCATTGTGCAGTATTTTGAGTCCAATCCCAAGGCCAATCCGATCCAGCTGGTACTTCCTTCCCTGTACAGTTTCTTCAGCAAAGTCTATATGATACAGGCCGTATCCGGTGATGAACGGACCATTGCAGCCCATATCGGCGTCAACCCGTTCTTTGTAAAGGATTATATACAGGCCTATCGTATTTATGGAAGCAGTGGTATTGAGAATATTTTAATGCTGCTCCATCATTACAACCTCAAAAGTATCGGGGTAGGTAGTGGATCTGCCGGGGATGGTTCCCTCATGAAGGAAATGATCATTAAAATGATGTCCTGAACACGTTTACCCGGTTCCCTTTAATTTCCCTTTCTTTGTGCAACTTTAAACCGGTAGACCACATCTACCACCACAACAATATTTCATATATGAAAAAAATGCTTTATTCCCTTCTGATGGTTAGCTCCCTGTTTCTGGTGGGTTGTCTTGAAACGACTCAGGAAGTTACGATCCATGAAGATGGCAGCGGAACGGCAAGTTATACCACGGATATGAGTGCACTGATCGGGATGATCAAGATGATGGGCGGCGGAGAAGACCTGAAAGGTATGAATCAGGTGCTCGATTCCACCATTGCCATGAGCAGCATCGCCGATAGTATACCAGACCTGTCTGATACGGAAAAAGGCCTGATGAATAAAGGGGAGGTGAAGGTCAATCTGGATATTAAGCAAGAGAAATTTATGACTAAGCTGAATTTCCCTTTTGGCAGTGTTACGGATATCCACACCTGCAACCAGCTAGCCGGTAAAGTGGTAGGTCAGGCACTCAAAGGTCAGGGCGGTTTGGGAGATTTGTCCGGAGAAGGCGGATCCCCTGAGATGTCCTCTTTTGAAAAATATTTCCAGACCATCTATTCAAACGGGCGGATTGAAAAAAAACTGATCAAGGAAAAATATGAACACGTGGACGAGGACGAATTTTTTAAATCCATGAAAGAAGCGTCAGGTATGGGACTCGCTATGAAGGCGAATTATATCATCAACCTGCCTCGTCAGGCCAGTAAGGCAGAAGGTAAAGGCATCACCCTTTCTGAAGATAAAAAGAAGATCACCATTGCTGTTGATATGGATGATTTCTTTGATGAACCAGCCAAATTCGAATATATCATCGAGTATTAATAGCAGTTAATCCATAAAAAAGGGCTGTACCAACTGGTCAGCCCTTTTTTAATGAATAGTTCGTTATCAAAGTACGGCCATACTGTTGATCTTATCCTGATCAATTTGTCTGACCAGGGCATCAAGCCCGTCGAATTTCAGTTCAGCACGCAGGTATTTTCTGACAAACACGGTCAGTTGCTGGTCATAGATCTCCTTGTCGAAATCAAATATGTTTACTTCGATCACGCGTTGTTTCCCATCCACAGTAGGCCGGAAACCGATACTCATCATGCCTTTCAGCTTTTCTGTATAGCCCTCCGGTTGTGCATAAACGGCATAGATACCGTTGCCTGGAATGATCTTGTCATCGTCTTTCACTTTCAGATTGGCCGTGGGATAGCCCAACTTTCTTCCCAGCTTATTTCCATGAACTACCTGGCCGGAAAAAAAGAAATCATACCCCAGTACTTTATTCACCGTATTGGTATCATTATGGATGATCGCTTTGCGGATACTGGTGGAACTGATTGAAATGTTCTCCAATACATGTTTAGGGATCTCCACCAGCCGGTAACCATATACGGCCGCTTTTGATTCCAGCAGCTGAAAATTGCCGGCCCGCTCACGGCCAAAACGATGGTCGTAACCGATAATAATGGTATGTGGACGGAACCTGGCCACCAGGAAATCCTGTATATACTCTTCTGCTGACTGATTGGCAAATACATCGGTAAAAGGAACCACTACCAGGTGGTCGATCCCCAGGTCGTCCAGTAAGCCGATCCGTTCCTCCATAGTGGTGATCAGCCGGATGCCCATGAACTCTGAGGATACCACTTTCCGGGGGTGGGGGTGAAAGGTGATAATGACGGTTTCTCCGTTGATGGCCGCTGCTTCCGCTTTCATTTTATCCAGGATCTGCCGGTGACCCAGGTGAACGCCATCAAAAGTACCAATGGTGATAACGGCATTCCGGAAGGCCGGTAGTTGTTCAATGTCGTGGTGTACCTGCATAGGAAGACAAAGATAGAGAATAGCCGGCAGTAGGCAGTCGGCAGCAGGCAACCGGCAATCCCCCAACTTTAATTATGTTTGCAGCAAAATTCACCGATCCATGTCATTATATTCCAAAAGAGGCGTTTCGGCCCAGAAAGAAGAGGTACATGCTGCTACGAAGAACCTGGACAAGGGCCTATATGCGAACGCTTTTTGTAAAATATACCCGGATGTGCTCTGCGGTGATGCGGAATGGGTGAACCTGATGCATGCCGATGGAGCGGGCACCAAGAGTATACTGGCTTATTTATACTGGAAAGAAACAGGGGATGTATCGGTGTGGAAAGGCATCGCCCAAGACGCGATCGTAATGAATCTGGATGATCTGCTCTGTGTGGGCATCTATGACCAGTTGCTTTTTTCTTCTACCATTGACCGCAATAAGAATGTGATACCTGCTGAAGTGCTGGAAGCCGTGATCAATGGTACCCAGGCCTTCTTTGATACCATGAAAGGATTCGGGGTGAACATCACATTTATGGGCGGGGAGACCGCCGATGTAGGCGATGTGGTACGCAGCATCGCGGTGAATGGTACGATGGCCGCCCGCTGGCCAAAGAGCAAGCTGATCACGAATGAAAAGATAAAGGCAGGGGATGTGATCGTGGGACTGGCCGGTTTTGGTAAGGCCAATTACGAAACAGAATACAACAGCGGACTGGCCAGCAACGGACTCACCAGTGCCCGTCATGATGTATTGCATAAGACCTACGGAGCGAGATTTCCGGAGAGTTATGATACTTCATTAGATGAATCAGTCGTGTATATAGGCCCGCACCGGATGACGGATGAAGTGAAAGATGGGGATACCACTTATGAAGTAGGTAAATTGTTGTTATCACCTACCCGGACTTTCGCACCCGTGATGAAGGCCCTGCTGGAAAATCATTTTGAGGCTATCCACGGACTGATCCATTGCAGCGGGGGCGGACAGACGAAGTGTATGAAATATATACCGGAGAATGTCCGGATCATCAAGGATAATTTATTTACACCGCCTGTGATCTTCAACATCATTCAGGCCGCCAGTAAATCCGATGACCGGGAAATGTACCAGGTTTTCAATATGGGTACCCGGCTGGAGATCTACACCAACGAAAAAGACGCTGAAGCGATTATCAGCGTGGCCAAAAGTTTTGGCGTGGATGCACAGGTGATCGGCAGGGTGGAAGCGAGTGAGGAGAAAGAATTGATGATAACAACGCCGGGAGGGATTCTTAGATATTAATTCACTATATTTAGTTAAAGTAAATTTTTGTGCTTTTTAAAGCTGAGTTTGCTTTATTTTGCAGGAAACCCATTACCAGATGTCCGAGCCGATCATAGAACTGAAGAATGCTAATATATATCAGGGCAATAACCTGATATTACAGGATGTAAACCTGACGGTTAACAAAGGAGAATTTGTGTACCTGGTCGGCAAGACCGGTACCGGTAAATCGAGCTTGCTGAAAACCTTATATGGTGAACTGGAACTGAAAGAAGGGGAGGGAACGGTAGCCGGTTTTAATCTTATAGGGCTCGACTGGAAAAAAGTACCTTATCTGCGTCGTACGCTTGGGGTGGTGTTCCAGGATTTTCAATTACTGACCGACCGGAATGTAAATGATAACCTCAAATTTGTACTCCGTGCCACTGGCTGGACCGATGAGAAGCTTATGAATGAAAAGATCGCGGATGTGCTCGATAAAGTAGGCCTGAAATCAAAAGGATTCAAAATGCCTTTTGAACTGAGTGGAGGCGAACAACAACGTATCGACATTGCCAGGGCCCTGCTCAATTCCCCCAAACTGATCCTGGCTGATGAGCCCACCGGAAACCTGGATCCGGAAACATCAGATGAGATCATGCACCTTATCTTCCAGATCGCGAAGGATTATAATACTGCGGTGGTGATGGCTTCACACGATTATATCGTGGTGCAGAAATTCCCGGCCCGGATGATCCGTACCGAGCGTGGACGGGTACTCGACAATGCTACCATAAGTATCGACTAAGCAGCTGTGCATGGGTGGCATTCTTCCCGGATTGTCCCAGCAAATTTTTGCGTAACCGGATTTCTTCTTCCGTAAATGGCTGATGATGTAATTGCATGACGATGGATGCAATGGCATTGGCATTGATGCCCACGTGACAGGCCGCTTCGAGTCCGGTCCCGTTGACCATCGCTTCATTCACCACACAATGCCTTCCTTCAAATAATGCATGCAGCAGCTTTACTTTGATACCCGTATCGCTGAAGGAGGGAAGAATATTGATATGTGCCAGCCGGACCAGATCATTGAGTTCGGTATCCGACGGATTCGCCACCAGACAGGTGTGCTGGCAGAGATGGGCCAGTTTATCGAGGCGCCGGGAGGGATTTTTACCCGCGATTACAAGCGGTACTTTGATCTTAAAGAACACTTC